>NZ_JBKEWJ010000001.1:0-280123 GCF_056357555.1 Bifidobacterium sp. LH_230 | reverse complement strand
TCGAACCGGAAGACGACGAAACCCCACAAGCCGACGCGGACTAGGATTTCACGCTCACCACAGGTGAGGCACCACTCCGGATTACGCGCTCATTTTCAAATGAGGCACCTCGATGCCAGGCAATGCCGTTGCCTTGACCTATGGTGGAAGGCATGATCGAAGCTCCCTGGAACGCCCCCGTGTACCGCAACCGTCACGGCCGCGGCACGCGCACGCCCATGTTCGGCACCCGTCTGCCCCGTTACCGCACCCGCAGCGGCATGTTCGACGACATGGTGGCCGCGCAGCTCAGACGGCTCAACGGCGCATGGCCGCAGCTCATCAAACCGGTGCAGTTCGCCGTGGAGGATGTGCCGCCGTCGCAGCCAGCGCCGTGGGAGCCGGAACCGAACCTGAACTCGCAGTATTTCCCGGCGTCGCACGGCGTGCCGGCCCGCATCGTGCTGTACCGCATGCCGATTCAGACGATGGCCACGAGCCGCATGGACATGCAGCTGATCATCCGCGACGAGCTGGTGGGCCGTATCGCGGACCTGTACGGGCGTCGGCCGGAGGAAATCGATCCGGACTGGGGACTGTGATCCGGGGACTGTGATGTGATCGGCCGATAGCCCCCGGCCCGCCACATCACAGCCGATCACGGCTTCGCCCGCTCAGCGCACGATGAACGGGTTCTGGCTGGCCCAGATCTGTTCGGTGACCGCGTCGAGCGCGCTCGCCGGCAGGTAGGCGACGCCCGCAGCCCGCGCGTCGTCGACGTCCGGGCTGGTGAGCGTCGCACCCCACGTCAGGTCGCCATCGCTCACGTCGAGCCGCACAATCGCCGCGTCGCGCGCGATGTCGGCGATGTCCAGCGAAGTCGCCATGTTCTTGTCGAGATCGATGTCGTGCTGGCCGACGAGGTTGCCGGAGTCATCATATGCCTTGATGGTACCGCTGGCATGGTCCGCACCCGTGTTCGCCACCGTGACGGTCGCGTCAAGCCGATCGGGAATCGCGATGGCCGAAGCCGCAGACGAGCCGGCGGCCGAGCCGAACGCGAAGTCGCGCTGTCCGTCCTTGCCGGTCCGTGTCGCGCGCACCATCACCGATACCCGTTCATCCGACGTGCTGGCCAAAGCCAGTGCTCCGTCGGGGGCCTTGCCCAGATCGATCACCGTGACCTTGCCGGCTTCGACCGACTTGTCGCCGATCGATACCAGTCCCTTGTCGGTGACCCACGACAGCGAGGCCGTGGACTGCTTCGCCGCGAACGCGAACAACGTCGTCTGCTCCCCCTCCTCCACGGACGGGATGATCGCCGATGTTCCGGCCGCGGCAAGCGGCGTCGCGTATTCGGAGCCGGCCGAGGTCAGCCCGTCCATCGTCACGGTTCTGACCACCGCGGCGACCGGCGTCTGCTTGCTGGCGACGGTCACGTACAGTCCGTTCTGGTTCGGCGCGGCCGCGGACAGGTCGACCGTCGTTTCGCCGGCGGCCTTGACGGTGATGCCCTCCGCCGTGGACAGGTTGAGTCGGCCGCTGCGTTCGGTGCCCCACGCCCGCACTTGCACGGTGGTGGATTTGTTGGACGGGTTGGCGATGACGAGCTGCTGCGTGGTGCCGGTTTTCGTGTCCGGCAGCAGGAACGCGTGATCGAGCGACGGGCTGATGCAGGACGCGGCGGAAACGCCTTTCAGATCGCCGTCGGTGGCCCGTGACGCGATGGCCGCCGCGGTGCCGGTGCCGGATTTCGATTCGAGCAGACGGGTCGTGACCAGTGACGATGAGTCGTTCACGTCGCCGGATGCGGTCAGCACATCGGAATCCTGATCCTGGCTGCTGCCGAGCGTGACGTCGTCCGCCGTGCCGGCGAGCGTGTTCACGGTCGAGCGGTAGACGGAGCCGAACGCGGCGTAGCGTGCCGAGGAGGTGATGTCGCCGGCCGACACGTGGAATTCGCTGTCGCCGAAGGAGTCGCTGTCAGCAAGGCTCATTCGTGCCGGACAGTATGCGATCGACTGCAGCTGGCTGACGGTCTGGGATACGGCCGTTCCCTTGGAACCGGTCTGGTCGACGAGTCCGGAGAACGGCTTGACGATCAGCATGGCCGCGAACATCGCCACGACGATCAGCATGGTGGCGGCCGCTGCCGCGACGGTCAGTCCGGTACGTGCGGCGCGATGGCGTGGTGCTTGTTCGCTCATGCTTCCTCCCCGGAGTAACGATAGGTGCGGTGCGGCAGTGCGACCAGACAGTACAGTGCGACGATCACGCCGAGGCAGGTGAGCCATGCGTACCGCCAGTGGCTGGACTGCGCGCGCCGCTGCCATGAGGTGTCGATGTTCTGGCTGTCCGCGCTGTTGATGGTCAGCCGGTAATACGTGCCGTTGTCGGCGGCGACGACCGACTGCGTGCCTTCCGATGCGGTGACGTTGCTTACCAGCCGTTGCGCGGCGCTGTCCGCGTCATCGGCCGGGTCGACGGCGACGAACAGGCCGCCGAATCCGAGCTGGCTGATGTCGTGGATGGACTGTGCGTCCGATCCGGCCAGCAGTTTGGCCGCGGCCTGGGCGAGGATCTGATCCGCGTTCGTGTTGGCCGATGCGTCGGTGTTGCCGGCATCGCCGTCAGCCGTGTTCGAGGCTCCGGCCGTGGTCCCTGTTCCGTTGTCGAGCGCGAGGCGCACCCGCTGCGCCGGCGAGCTGTCGACGAGGTCGCCTCTCGCGCTGCGCATCACCGTGAATTCGACGGTGTTGTTCGACGTCGCGTGCAGGGCGAGGATGCGATGGTCCGCGCCTTGGGCCAGATAGTCGGAGGCCGCCATCGGCAGTCCGGAGCCGGAGATGCGCACGCTGCGTCGTTCGCTGTGGCTCAGCCCGGCCCAGCCGGCCGCGACGACCGATACGGCGAGCGCCGCGATCAGCAGTGCGCGGCCGATGCGTACGGCGACCGGCTTGTGGTCGGCGGCGTCCACCGCAAGATCGGAGTCCATGCCGTTGGCGAGCGCCCGGCGGATCGGACTGTCGGGCATGGGATGGCCGTCCTGTTCGACGGTGATGGATCGGCGCAGCGGCACGAATCGTTTGACCGCGGCTCCGGCGACGAGGCAGACGCAGGAGATCAGGCCGAGCATCGTCATCATGAAGCCGGGCAGGATGGATGCGGCGAGGCTGCCTTGCGTGTCCGCGGCGATGGCGATGCGGCTTGCGGCAAGGGTGAGCAGACCGCCGGTGATGCTGGTGACCCACATGAGGCGGGAGGCGCGCAAAGCGAAGGGCAGTGCGAGCGAGGCGACGGCGAGGATGAGGATGATGGCCAGCACCGTCATGGTCATGACGGCGGCAGGCGTGGCGTGGCCTTGGGTGATGGCGGTGGCGTCGAATTCGGACGCGAAGGCCTGTTCGGCCACGTCGATCAGGTTGGTGCCGGCGGGTGTGCCGTTGGTGGTGGTCGAGGGGACGGTCATGTCGCCGAAGAGCTGCCTCCATGCGCCTTCGTGGGCGTATTTGATCGAGTTGACGAGCGTGGGGGCGACGGCGAAGGCGGCTGGCACCGGCATGAGCAGCAGCATGATGCGGTGACGTCGCACGAACAGCAGGAACACAAGGAAGCTGGCGATGAGAGGCAGCAGCAGTTGCGGTTCGGCCGCGACGACGGGGATGAAGCACAGGGAGCCGACGGCCGCGGATTGGACGGATTTGTGCGGGTGCAGCTGGTCTTCGGTGCGGTACATGCCGACTGCGCGGAACGCGAAGGCGAAGGCGGCCGGCATGAAGACCATGACGGTGAGCATGGGCAGGTTGGCGGTGTCGAATAGTCCGGTGGCGATGGCGAGGGATACCCAGAGCAGTCCTGTGGTGACGCGCACGCCGTTCGAACGGGTGAAGATGCCGGCGAGCGCCCAGAACGAAAGCGCGGCCAGGGGGGCTGCGGTGAAGAAGATCGCGGTGAGCGCGGCTGCGGGGTGGCCGATGGTGATGATGGATGCGGCAAGCCAGACGAGCAGCCATGGCGCAGGCGGCGCCGGTATGCCGGTGCCGGCTCCGAAGACCCACGGGGTGGTGGCCGCTTGGGCGAGTTGTCCGAAGCTGGCGGAGGTGGGCAGGAGCTGGTCGGAGGACAGGGATGCGCCGGCTGCGAACGCGGCGGTGAACGAGTCGCGGTAGGCGATGGCGATGGCGAGGAATGCGATCAGGGCCATTGCCGTTGCCAGTCCCCACCGGCGTGCACGTTGACGGCGCAGGTGGGCGCGCGCCAGCGGGCTGAGCAGGACGGTGTGGTGCTGGTCTTCGAGCGCCTGGGCACGGTCTTTCCACTGGTCCAGTTGCTGGCGGGTGACGCTGAGCGTGTTGAGCCGATTCATCGCGACGGTGCTGTGCCGGGCGACGAGGCGACGCGCCGATATGGCTTTGGGCATGGCGATCAGCGCCTTCCATGGCAGGCATAGTTCGCACCATGCCGCGTAGGGGCGCTTGGAGAACAGTTGCGACAGGGCCATGCCGAAGGCTCGCACGAACCGCCACAGCCACAGCAGCGGCCACCAGAGCATGCGGATGTCGGTGTACAGGTAGCGCTGGGCCGCGCTCATCACGGCCATTGAGGAGTTGAGGCGCGTGCGGTCTTCGACCGGTTCGCCGCCGCGGGTGCGGATGCCTTCGTATCGTGCGCGGCGGTGGGCGATGCGTGCGGCGGGCACGACGACGACTCGACCGCCGTCGAGGCAGATGCGCCGGCAGAAGTCAGCCGATTCGCCATAGGTGGTGAACCAGCGGTTGATGCCTTCCATGTCGTGCAGCGTGTGCACCGGCAGCAGCGCGCCGGCGAGGGACACGGCGAACACGTCCTGACGCGAATCGTACTGTTCCTGGTCTTCTTCGCCGTCGACGACCAATGATTCGAGACGGTGGTGCGCGGCGTACAGGCCGACGTCGTGCAGGTCGTGCGCCTGCCAGTCGAGTTGTTTGGCTCCCAGCAGCGAGGCGGCAGGATTGTTGCGCCATGCGTCGGCGAGTCTGGCGAGGCAGTCGTCGTCCGCGGGGCGTGAATCGTCGTGCAGCAGCCACCATGCGGTCACGGTCGCGGGCAGTCCCGCGCGGGACATGCCCTTGGTGACGGCGTCGGCGAACGAGGTCGCCCCTTTGACCGCAATGATGCGGATTTCGACGGTTTGGGCGTCCGGCATGGACTGCAATGGTCCTGCCGGCGCGGGGATGACTTCGAAGCTGGTCGTGACCGGCTGCTTGGTGCCGCCGCCGCAGTCGATGATGACGATGAGTCCGGGCAGCACGGTTTGCGCGAGCACCGCGCTCATCGTGTCGGGGAAGAACCTCAGGTCCCGTTCGACGGTGATGGCCGCCGCGAGCGCGGGGTCCACGGTTTGCCGATGGGAATAGGGTCGTGCCGCCAACAGTGATGCCAGTGTCTGTTGAATGTCGCTGCTGCCTGTGGAATTCATGGTTTCCAGTGTACGCATGGATGCGGAAGCGCCCGTTCAGGCCTGCTCCCTGTGCTCCTTCTTGTATCGGCGGCGCTCGCGTTCGCTCATGCCGCCCCAGATGCCGAATCGTTCGTCGTGGTCAATGGCCCATTGAAGGCATTGGGCGCGTACCTCGCATTGCGCGCACACGCGTTTGGCGTCACGGGTCGAACCGCCTTTTTCGGGGAAGAACGCCTCCGGATCGGTCTGCGAGCACAACGCCTTGTGCTGCCACGACAGGTCCTCGTCCGTGTGGAACAGCCCCCACAGTTCCTTCCACGCTTCTTCGGCGGAATCATCGACGACGCCCCACATTCGTCTCCTCCTTACCGATGAACTTATGGTCAACCGTTAAATTACACACATGCGACTTGGAATTTGTCAAATCATCCGATCATAAAAGCCGTGTCATTACCGTTGATGTGCCGTCGCATGTGCTATCGGCCGTCCTGGCGGCGCGATGCGCGATGCGGCGACGCGTGGAGGTACGCCGGATGGGGGTTCTTGGCCGATTTGCAGCCGCTGCACGCCATGTTCATTGTGCCGTTCCTGCGCAGGATTCGGCCGCATAGGGCCGGTTTGCCGTGCCCCTGTGTCAAAGTGGTGTCTCAGTGCCATGAATGCGGCCGCCACGCAATGACATGACCGCGCATGGCGATGTGCACGATTTCGACGTAAGGACACTATCACGATGGTTGACGGCAAGGACGATATGGGTCAGGCGACTCCCCCGAGTTTCACCCCGCCTTCCCATAGGCGTCGCGCGACCCGTCCCGAACAGGGACCGGCCGCCGCGGCGTCGCAGCCGGCATCGTCCTCAGCCCGGCCGTCCTCCGCAAACGCCGGAGCCCCGCCATCGTTCTCCCCGTCTGTGGCGCAACGTTCCCGTGCCACGGCGCCCGCGGCATCCCCGCAGGCCCGCCCCGCGCCCGTCGGCCAACCGGCAAGCTACGCACCTGCATCATCCGCTGCCCGGTCGGCCCGCCGCTCCTCCGGCTCGACCAGCAGTGCGGGTTCCTCCGCCGCATATCGACCTTCCTCGGCATCGCGTCCCGCGTCCCATGCCGGCGCCGCGCAATACGATCGCCCCGCATCCGCACCGTCCTCATTCTCCGGAGGACACCGGCAGCCGAACGGTTCCCGCGCCGCCACTCCCCTGCCAAACGGGAACCACCGAACGCATGTGCGCAAACACAGGCCCGCGCACATCGTCGCCGTCACGTTCGCGGTGCTGATCGCCGCGATCATCCTGCTGGTGTTCGGCACTTGGAACTGGGTCGATGCGAAGATCGGCCGCGACAAATGGCTGACCAGCATGGCGGATTCGTCCGGTGCGATCTCATGGCTGCTGGTCGGCTCGGACAAACGCGACAACACCGCGGGCGTCGCCGGAGCCGACGATCAGACGGTGACCGGATTCCGTACCGACACGCTGCTGGTGCTCACCAAGCCGAAGAACGGGCCGAGTTCGCTGATCTCGGTGCCGCGCGATTCGCTGGTCGAGGTCGAAGGCCAGTACATGAAGATCAATTCGGTGGCGCAGGTGTATGGCAACAAGGCGTTGACCAGCGAGATCGAGCAGATCACCGGCCAGAAGATCGACCATGTGGCCGAGATCCAGTTCGGCGGTCTGAAGGATCTGGTCGATGCGGTCGGCGGCGTGAACCTGTGCTATGACCAGACCGTGGACGACGCGTATTCCGGACTGAAGTGGACGGCCGGATGCCATGATGCGGACGGTACGACGGCGCTGGCGTTCTCCCGTATGCGCTATTCGGATGCGCAGGGCGATTTCGGCCGTGCGGCGCGCCAGCGTCAGGTGATCGCCGCGGTGATGAAGAAGACGCTGAGCCCGGCGACCCTGCTCAACCCGGCCAAGGTCGTCAAGCTGATGAACGCCGGGCTGGCGTCGCTGACCGTGGACGAGGATACGAATCCGGCCACATTGGCGTCGATGGCGTTCGCGTTCCGGGATGCGACCGGCGGCAGCGGCGTGACCGGCAGCCTGTACTGGTCGAATCCCGACTATTACGTCGATGGGGTCGGTTCGTCGGTGCTGTTGGACGACAACGCGAACACCGAGCTGTTCAGCCAGTTGGCGTCCGGCAAGCATGCGGCCGGCGAGGTGGGCACGCTCGCGGAAAGCTGACGAGCGCCGCCGCGTTGTTTGTGGCCGGTATGACTGCGTGTCTGTGGACGGCTTGTGCTCGTTTGTTCATGATTGTCCGCGATGCGTGCATGGTTGCGCTGCCAATGTGCGGTTTTCGCTGCGACACGCCGTCGAGTGACCGTTTGACCACATACCTCGGTTTGGCTTGCACATGCCGCAGGCTGACGGCACACTCGGCATATGGCAGACTCATCACGCACACGGCATGACCCCGCATCGAAGCGGCGCAGACGGTTCCCATACGATCGTCTGGCGTTGATCGCCGCCGCGGCACCCGCCGCGACGCAGGCGATCATGTTCGCGGTGATGGCCGTCGATGGACGATGGCTGTTCGCCATGATGACGGTGCCCGGTCTGATCGGCTGTCTCGCGTCGATGCTGCTGTCGGTGTCGCGTCGGCGCGCCGATGATGGCGCGATGCCGACGACCGACGCAGACAGACGCGGGACGAACATGTCCGATGGCACAGGACGGGAAGGTCTCGCGGATTTCATGTCGGTCGACTGCCCCGCGTGGGAGACGCTCGCCTTGCCGGCGCCGGCCGAGGAGCCGATCCTGTGGCGGCATATCGTGCGCGCATGGCTGAGCGAGACCGGTATGGAGGCGCTGCTTGGCTTGGGAACCGATGGACGGCCGTTCCGATTGGATCTGACGCGGCACGGTCCCCATGCGCTGGTCGCGGGCACGACCGGATCAGGCAAATCGGTGCTGTTGCAGACATGGTGCATGGCGTTGGCGTGCCGCAATCCGCCCGACCGGCTCAATTTCGTGTTCCTCGATTTCAAGGGCGGCTCCGCGTTCAACCGGCTGGCGCGGCTGCCGCATGTGGTCGGCAACGTATGTGATCTGGATCTCGCCCATGCGACGCGCGCCCTGGCGTCATTGGAGCATGAGCTGCGCCGGCGCGAACGGTTGGTAGCCGAGCATCACGCCGGCGACATCGGCCAGCTCGACTCGCCTCCCGCGCGACTGATGATCGTCGTGGACGAATTCCACGCGCTGCGCAGCCAGTTGCCGGATTATGTCGACCGACTGGTGCGCATCGCGGCGCTTGGCCGGTCGCTGGGCATGCATCTGGTGGCGTGCACGCAGAATCCGTCCGGTCAGGTCAGCGCCGACATGAAGGCGAACATCGCGGTCAACATCTGTCTGCGAGTGCGCGACGCGATGCAGTCGACCGAACTGCTCGGCTCGTCCCTTGCCGCTTCGATCGGCCCGGCGACGCCCGGCGCGGCCTACTGCGCCGACGGGGAGTCGCTGCATCCGTTCATATGCGCGCTTGTGCGGGACATCGACGCGCTGGCGGACGCCGTATGCGCGGCGCAACGGTTCCACGGGCTGCCTGCGGCCACGCAACTGTTCAGTCCGCCATTGCCACGGTCGGTGCCGCTGCCGCAATCGGAGACGGCAGACATGCCGGGTGCGCGGATCGGTATGGGTACCGGTCGGATAGTCGTGCCGTTCGGCCTTGCGGACAACGGCGTCACGTTGGATACGGCAGTGCTTCGATTGGGAGACGGCAATGTCGCGATCATCGGCCAGCATGGCCGAGGCAAGACGATGCTGCTGGCGGTGATCGAACGCATGCTGCGATCTGTGGACGGCGTCGCGTTGCGATGCGGCCGTCGATCCGGCCGCCGCATGGTCACGCGTACGGTAAGCTGCGGCACGGCCACGGGCGTTTCGCCGCCATTCTCCGCTCCCCCGCCGGCTCCGGCACACGCCGTCTGGCTGGTCGACGATGCGGATATGCTGCTTGATCCGCTCGGCATGGACGATTCGCACGCGGATTTCCATCGGGCGTTGCAGGACGCCGCGACGACGGTGATCTTCGCCGTGCGCTCGTCGCGGCATGTGCGGGTGCCGGAGCATTGCACGACGCGGATCGTGTTTCCGACCGGCGACCGTTCCGCCGATCTGATGGACGGCATTCCCTCGGACGTTCTCGCCCGGCTCTCCCATGACGATCTGGACACGCCGGGCCGTGCCGTATTGCTGGAGAAGGGCCGCGCCATGCCGGTGCAATGCTTCCTTTTGCAATCCGTTGGCGAAACCCCTTGAAAAGTCGTATGGTTCGTGGTTATCTGTGTAATGGATTTCATTCAGGACCCGATGGGTCTCAAGGAAGGCGAGACGATGAGCAGTGCTTTTGACTGGCGTGCCAAGGCAGCATGCCGTGATAAGGATCCGGAGTTGTTCTTCCCGGTGGGCAACACGGGAGCCGCATACCAGCAGATCGAGGAGGCCAAGGCCGTGTGCCGCACCTGCAAGGTGATCGACGCATGCCTCAAGTGCGCGCTGGACACCAATCAGGATTACGGCGTGTGGGGCGGTCTGAGCGAGGACGAGCGCCGCGCCCTGAAGCGTCGCGCGATGCGCGCCCGCCGTTCGCAGGCGCTGCAGAACCTCTGATCGCGCCGGCGTCACCGCCGCAAGCAACCGCGACAAACATAGAAGGCCTCGGAACCCATTTGGGTTCCGAGGCCTTTTTCGCATCCTGCGAGGTTACTCCTCCTGCGCCGCGCGCAGCTTCATCTCGAGCACCACGCGCGTGCCGCCCTCGCGGCGCGGCTCCCAACGCACGCTGCCGCCGAAGTCGTTGGTGACGAACGTGTTGATGATCTGCGTGCCGAGTCCGGAACCGGAGGAACGCGCCATGCCGTGGCTTTCCTCGTTGGCCAGGCCCGAGCCGTCGTCCTCGACCACCACGTTGAGGTTCGCGCCCGAACGGCCCACGGAGATCACGATGTGGCCTTCCTTGCGCCCCTCGAAACCGTGTTCGACCGCGTTGGTGATGAGCTCGGTGAGCACGAGCGACAGCGGCGTGGCGTCCTGCGCGGGCATCATGCCGAACTGGCCGACGTATTCGATGTTGATGTGCTGGTCTCGCATCGTGGCCAGGTCGACACTCATCTTGAGCAGGTTGGAGATCACCTTGTCGAAGTCGACGATCTCGTCGGCGGTCTGGCTCAGGCCCTCGTGCACCATCGCGATGGTCTGCACGCGGCGCTGGGCCTCCTCCAGCTCCTTCTTGACCTCCTCCGACTTGGTCTTGCGCGCCTGAAGACGCAGCAGCGCGGAGACAGCCTGCAGGTTGTTCTTGACTCGGTGGTGGATCTCGGAGATCGTCGCGTCCTTGGTCTGCAGCTCCTGCTCGCGCCGGCGCAGCTCGGTCACGTCGCGGCACAGCACGATCGCGCCGGTACGTCCGTTCGCGTCGAACAACGGCATGGAGCGCATGGATACGGCGGAGTTGTTCGCGTTGAGTTCGGAGTCCACGGCCGCCTTGCCGCTCAGGACCAGCGGCAGGGATTCGGGCAGCGGGTCGTTCTCATGCAGCAGCTGGGTGCCGACTTCGCTCAGCAGCTTGCCCTGCATCGGGTCGAGCGAGCCGAGACGGCGGAAGCAGCTGATCGCGTTCGGCGAGGCGTAGCGCACCACGCCGTCGGCGGCCAGTACGATGAAGCCGTCGGCCACGCGCGCGTTGTGTCGCTGGCTCATCACCGAATCCATGTACGGGAACTGGCCGCGCGGGATCATCTCGTAGAGCTGCTTGCCGGCGTTGATGCTTTCGGACTCGTTGCGGCCGTTGGATTCGCGGGTCGCCATATTCGTTTCGCGCACCACCAGGCCGAGCGTCTTGCCGTTGTGGCGCACCGGCGCGTACACGTTGCACACCGTGGATTTGCCGACGCTGCGCAGCACGGTGGAGCGGAACACGACGGCCGAACGCATCGCCGCGTCGAGTTCGCCGATCATGTCCTCGGGAACCGGCTTGCCGACCACGTCCTCGGCGCGCAGCGTCGCCACCGTGGACGGACGGCACTGTTCGGCCACCACGTATTCCCCGTTGCCGTTCTGCAGGATGAGCAGCAGGTCGGCGAAGCTCAGGTCGGCGATGACCTGCCAGTCGGCCACCAGATGATGCAGCCATTCTCGATCGGCGCTGTCGAAGTCGGGCCGCGTTGCAAGTACTTGTGTGAAATCTGCCATGCCGTCCATCATACGCAATGCCGTGCCGTTCGTCCGACGCGAACCGGCACGAACATGCCGAACGCCGAACCGTCATGCCGGCGGTCGTCGTCGGATCGAATCGCGACCACGCGACCGGCGTTTCTTGACAAAAATACAACTTACGTTAACGTAGGTTACGTTAGCGTAGGTTAAGATGATAGTGGACAGCCGGACGGACGTGCCGGCGAATGATGACGGGGAGGAATCATGGCAGTCTCCGAGGAGGAAGTCGCCCGCAAACGCGCGGCGATACAGGCGGCGCGCGACGCCGCGACCAAGGCGAGGGAGGCGGCGCTCAAGGCCAAGGCCGACGCGGTGCGCGTCAAGGCGCAGGCCAAGGCCGAACGCATCCGCCGCCGCGGAGAAGAGCACGCATTGTCCGTGATCGCCAAGGCCGAGACCCGCGCCGCCCGGCTCGAAGGCATCTCCCCCGCCGAAGTCGAACGCAAGATCCGCCTCGACGTGCACGGTCGCCCGAAGCCGCTGCTGCGTGGCTGGATTCATGCCGTGACCGCGCCGCTCGCGCTGGCGGCCGGCATCGTGCTGATCTGTCTGGCGCAGGGCGCCGGCCTCAAATGGGCGTGCGCCGTGTTCATGACCTGCTCGCTGGTCCTGTTTGGCAATTCGGCCGCCTATCATCTGGGCGACTGGTCGCCGCGCGTCACCGACGTGCTGCGGCGCATCGACCACATGAACATCTTCCTGCTCATCGCCGGCACCTACACGCCCGTCTCGTTCGCGCTCGCGCCGCGCTGGCGCAACGCGATCATCGCCGGCATGTGGATATGCACGCTGGTGGCGCTCGTCATCCACGTGATCTGGATCGGCGCGCCGCGCTGGCTGTACGTGATCGTGTACATCGTGTTCGGCGTGTCCGGCGTGGCGTTCATGAGCCTGTTCTGGACGTCGCCGTACGCGGGGCCGGCCGTGGTGATCCTGCTCGGCTCGGGCGGCGCGTGCTACATCGCCGGCGCGATCGTATACGGGCTGCGCAAGCCCGATCCGTGGCCGCGCGTGTTCGGCTTCCACGAGATCTTCCACACCGGCACCGTCGCCGGATACGCGTGCCACATGGTTGCCATCTACATGGTGATCGTCAGCCTGTGGCATTGACCGTCTGCATTTGCTCCCTCTGAAGGGGACGCAAGGTCCGAGGATCGGGGTTGTCCGTTTCCTTTAGTATTTGCTGAAAGGGGAGCTGCCACCATTCCGCCGCCTCGTCATTTGCTCCCCCTGAAGGGGGAGCTGTCAGCAAAGCTGACTGAGGGGGTGACACACCCAACGTGATCGACCAGCCACCGGCCAGCACCAGCTATTCGCTATACATGCAAGATATGCGAACGTCCCGTTCCACGCACCAACAGCATGCATAGAACGGGACGTTCGCATATATATCCAGACGATCAGCCGAGATTTACTCGAGCGGCTTGGCTTCCTTGACGGTCACGCTGATCGTGCGGCCGTTGGGGGCCTGGTAGCTGACGGTGTCGCCGGCCTTCGCGCCCATGATGGCCTTGCCGATCGGCGAATCCTCGCTCAGCACGTCGTATTCGGTGACGGACGCCATGTCGCGCGCGCCGAGCACGTACGTCATCTCGTTGCCGGCGAGTTCGATCGTCACGAGCGAGCCGTTGCCGACGATGCCGGCCTTCGGAGCCTCGACGATCTTCGCGTTGCGCAGCTTGACGATCAGCTCGTTGATACGGCCCTCGTTCTTGCTCTGCTCCTCGCGGGCGGCCTGATAGCCGCCGTTTTCGGACAGATCGCCCTCGGCGCGGGCCGCGGCGATGCGCTTGGTGATCTCGTCGCGGTACTGGCCTTCGCGGTAGGCGAGTTCGTTCTTCAGCTTGTCGTAGGCGTCCTGCGTGAGCGGGACGACTTTCTCTTCAGCCATGTGTCCTCCTTGGTCAAAGTCTGCCAACGATGTTGTATCGTACGAAAAAAGCGCCGACTTGCGCCGGCGCGTCCACGTTTCGGGCGAAACGCGATCGAACGGAACCCGTGAAGGTCAGCGGGTCGAGATGATGTCGATCACGAACACGAGCGTGTCGCCGCCGCCGATACCGGCCTGCGGGACGCCACGCGAGCCGTAGCCGTACTCCGGCGGGATGGAGACGACCAGACGGGAGCCAACGTTGTGGCCCGGCACGGTCTGGTCCCAGCCCTTGATGACCTGGCCGACGCCGATGCCGAAGCTGGCCGGCTGGTGACGGTCGAAGCTCGAGTCGAACGGCTCGGACTTGCCCCAGACGACGCCGTGGTAGTTCACGGTCACGGTGTCGCCGCGACGCACCATCGGGCCGTCGCCTTCGACCAGTTCCACGGCCTTGAGTCCGGCCGGAGCCTCGCCTTCGAATTCGATGACCGGAGCGGCGCCGAATTCGGCGTTGACCTTGGGCATATTCGCCATGTGTTCCTCCTTAGTGACGCACAATGTACACGAGGATACCCGCCGACGCGCGGGCACGCAACCGCGGGCGCGACAGTCGCCGCAACGCCGCCCCGGCCGTGTCAGCATTCGACCACGTTGACGGCGAGGCCGCCTTCCGAGGTCTCCTTGTACTTGGCCATCATGTCCTCGCCGGTGTCCTTCATGGTCTTGATGGCTTGGTCGAGGCTGACGATGTGCGAACCGTCGCCGAGCATGGCCATGCGCACCGCGTTGATGGCGGTGTTCGCGGCCATCGCGTTGCGTTCGATGCACGGGATCTGCACGAGTCCGCCCACCGGGTCGCAGGTCAGTCCCAGGTTGTGTTCGATGCCGATTTCGGCCGCGTTCTCGACCTGCGCCGGCGTGCCGCCCATCACCGCGCACAGGCCGGCCGCCGCCATCGAGCAGGCGACGCCCACCTCGCCCTGGCAGCCGACCTCCGCACCGGAGATCGACGCGTTGCGTTTGAACAGGTAGCCGATCGCGCCGGCGGTCAGCAGGAACGTGACCACGCCGTCCTCGTTCGCGGAGTCGACGAAATGCCAGTAGTACTGCAGGACGGCGGGGATGATGCCGGCCGAACCGTTGGTCGGGGCGGTCACGATGCGCCCTCCCCCGGCGTTCTCCTCGGAGACGGCGAGCGCGAACAGGTCCACCCATGCGGCGTCGGAGGCTTCGAGCGCGGCGTCGAGTCGGTGACTGCGCTTGAGCACGTCGCTGTTGGCGGCGAGCCGCGCGTACATTTTCGGGGCGCGGCGCGGCACGTCAAGTCCGCCGGGCAGCACGGCGAGCTGGCTGGTGCAGCCGTTGGACACGCAGTCGCGCATGGTGTGCCAGACCTTGAGCAAATCGGCGCGCACGTCGTCGGCGGGGCGGACGGCCGTTTCGTTGGCCCAGACGAGTTCGGCGATGGACAGGTCGTGCTCCCGGCACAGCGCGACGAGCTGGTCGCCGGTGGTGAAGTCGTAGGGGGTGCCGGGTCCGAAGTCGGTGGAGGACGATTCGTCGCCGTCCGCGAACGAGGTGCCTGCCGGCGGACGGTCGTGGATGCCGATCATGAGGTCATTCGCATGGCCTTGGCGGATGAATCCGCCGCCGATCGAATACCAGACCTGTTCGTCGATGCGGTTGCCGGCGGCGTCAAAGGCTTGGAACCGCATGCCGTTGGGGTGTGCGGCCATGCGCTGCCAGCGTTCGAAGACGATGTCGCGCTCGTAGTCGAATGCGACGGGATGACGGCCGGCGAGGTCGAGCGTGCCGGTCACTTCGCATTCCTGACGGATGGTGAGCACGTGATCGGTGTTGACGGTGGCCGGCAGCCCGCCTTCGAGTCCGGCCATGATCGCGCGGTCGGTGCCGTGGCCGAGTCCGGTCAGGGCGAGGGAGCCGTACAGGACGACGCGGATGCGCGCCACCCTCCCGAGCACGCCGGTCTGCTCGAGCGAGGACGCGAAGCGCGCTCCGGCGGCCATCGGGCCGACGGTGTGGGACGAACTCGGTCCGACGCCGATTTTGAACATATCGAGAATACTGAACATCAGCTGCAAGTATAGCGGCGGTTTGTATCGCGATGTCGCAATGCCGCGACGTCACGTTTGAGTAGGGTGACGGCTTTGTGCGGCGGGTATCCGAGCGATATGAGACGACGGTCGGCCGTATGCCGACGGCCGGTCAGGACAGTGCGGACAGGGTCAGTCCGTAGATGACGCCGCCGAGGACGGCAAGCACGAGCGTCACGACGCCGGCCGCGATGACCGCGGTGCGTCGGCTCGCCAGTTTGCCGGGCAGGATCGCGCCGAAGAAGAAGGAGACGAAACCGGCGGCCGCGCAGTTGACGCCGATACCGAGTTTGGCGGCCGCGGTGAGCGAGACGCCGTTCGCTGGGGTGATGATCGAGTCGATGACGGCGGGGAACACGGCGTATCCCCATGCGGCGAATCCGATCAGTCCGGCCAGGGCGTAGACGAACGGCAGCAGTTTGGGGATGGTCAGCCGGTCGGTCAAGGATTCGACGGTCCACAGCAGCACGAATCCGACCGTGTAGGAGAACGCGGCGGCGAACAGGCATGCGACGAGGACCCACGGCAGGGCGTTGAACGCGCCGCCGGCCATCTTCACGTAGATCGGGGCGCTGACCAGCTCGCATATGCACAACGCGACGGCGATGACGATCGCCTGCACCAGCATCGTGGGCAGCGAGTCCTTCGATTCACGGCGTACATCCAACCAACCGGCCATATCCGTTCCTTTACTCCCCGGCTGCACACAGCCGTCCGGCAACAACGCCGGCCAGTCTACCGGCCAAAAGAAAACGCCGTGTTTCCGATTGGATAAGGTGCCCCTGGCGGGACTCGAACCCGCAAGCCGAAGCGATCGATTTTAAGTCGACTGCGTATACCATTTCGCCACAGGGGCGTTGGCCCATGAACAAGCCAACCGTATTATTGTACGCCATCTTTCGGCGGATGCCGACAAGCGGCGTCCGCCGTCGTCAGGCTCGTTGCGCGAGCAGCCGTCGGCCGTAGTCGAGCACGATGCCGTCGAGCAGACCGTGCTCGCTGGCGACGAACGAGTCGATCGGCTCGCCGTGGTCGGCGGCCGCGGCTGCGGACACCTTGGCGAGCACGCGGTTCCAGACGAGCGCGCCGCCGCCCACCACGTCGATGCGCCCGGGGTGGATGGTCTTGTATTCGCGGCGCTCGGCACGGGTCATGCGCAGGAACCGGTCGTCCACCGCATAGGCATCCTCGTTGCGCACGCGCACGCCGTCGACCGCCCGGTGATCGTATTCCTTGAGGCCGAGCGTGAGCGCGGTCATCGTGGTGACGGTTCCCGACACGCCGATGATCGTGCGCGTCCTGCCGGCCGGCACCGTGCGGAACGCCTCGTCGATGTGTTCGTCGATGTCGGCGATCGCCCCGGCGATCTCGTCTTCGGTCGGCGGGTCGGTGTGCAGGTGACGTTCGGTCATGCGCACCGAGCCGATGTTCATCGAATACGCGGCCTGCACCTGCGTGTCGGGCGCGGTCGCGCCGTCGCCGCCGAGCACGAGTTCGGTCGAGCCTCCGCCGAGATCGACCACGAGAAACGGCGCGGGCAGATCGCCGCGCGGCACGACGCTGGTCGCGCCGAGGAAGCTCAGGTCGGCCTCTTCGGTGCCAGGGATGACTTCGGGGCGCACGCCGAGGATCTGTTCGATGCGGTCCTCGAACTCCTCGCGGTTGTCCGCATCGCGCGTGGCCGAGGTCGCGACGAACCGCAGTCCGTCCACCTGATGCTGGGCGAGAATCGCGGCGAACTCGGTGGCCGCCGCGTAGGCCCGTTCCAGCGCCTCGTCGGCGAAGCGGTGCGTCTTGTCGACATCCTGTCCAAGCCTGATCACGCGCAACGTGCGCGGCACGATGTCGTGCATGCCGTGTTCGTCCACCCGCGCGATCTTCAAACGGATCGAATTGGTGCCGCAGTCGATGCCGGCCACGGTCACCGAACGCTGTTCGTCGCTCATCGAACTTCCTTTCCTTGCACTGTCTGGTTCACGCGATCCGGCTCTCGCACGTCACGCAGTCGGACTGGCTTACTCGGCGTCGACCGCGCACCGGCATACGGTCGGATCGAATTCGTCGGCAATGCGGGCCAGGGTCATGTCGCCGATCGGGTTCGCGCCGGCGCCCATCACGAGAGTCTGCGCGAGCAACGCGTGCAGGCACTTGACGCGCACGGGCATGCCGCCCGCGCTGATGCCGGCGATATGCTCTTCGCTGTCGCCCAATCGTTCGGCCAGCTCGTGCCGGAAGGCGAGGTACAGGTCATGCGCGCGACGGTAGTCGGCACGCAGCCGCTCCCCCGCTTCGTCGGATGCGGCGAGCAGTTCGTTGTATTCGCCCATCACGCCGTTCGCTTCCACGTGAGAGACGGCTTTGACGGCTTCCGGGCTGGTCAGGTAGCAGGTGGTGGGGAACGGGATGCCGCCCGGCAGCACCGGACGTGTCACGACGGCGAGCGGACGACCGCATACGCAGCGCGCGCCGACCGCGACCATGCCGCGCGGGTAGCGTCCGAGCTGACGTTCGACGATGGTGATGTCATGGTCGGTGGCGGGATCGTTCAGGCAACGGTCCACCAGGGTTTTGGCCTGCTGGATGATCTCGTCTTGGTTCGTCACTGCTGTTGTTCCTCCGTTGTCGTGCCGTCGGTGCCGTTTGCGCCGTCGGTGGTGTTCTTGCTGGTGTCGTTGGATGTCTTGCCGGTACCGCTGTCCGCAGTCTTGTCAGCCGACTTGGTGTCGGCCTGTTCGAACGAGTACGCAAGTTCGCTGTACCACGGCAGGGTTTTCTTCTCGCTGTCGCCGTCGGTGTCCGAATCCTTGGATTCGCTGTGGGTCGAGCCGGTTACCGCCTCCGGATGCAGCACGTGGACGACCTGTTCGCCGGGGAAGACGAATCCGAGTTTCTCGCGGGCCTGCGCGGCCACGTAGGCCTTGTCGTTCCAGCGGGCGATCTCGTTTTCGAGATCCTGTTTTTTCGCGATGAGTGCGGCCTCCTCGCGCTTGAGTCCGTTGAGTTCGGACACGCTGATCGCGTACGTGTAGAACGTGGACAGCAGCTGGATGGCGCCCAAGGCGACGATGAACAGCGCGATGAAGAACACGATCGGACCGCTGCTGCGGGTTTTCGCCTTGGCGGTCCGCCGACGGGTCGCCGTGGGTTGGGATGTGCGACCGTTCCGCGTTGTGGCCGTCGTCTTGGCTTTGCCGGCCGCGCCACGGGATGTGCCGGGATTCGATCGTGATCTCATAGGCAACAAAAATACCCGTCACATTCGACTGGGAATGTGACGGGTATCGAACGCTACGCGACCTTCACGAAACGCGGAGTCTCATGAACGGTTCGGCACAGGCTCACTTGGCCAGGTACTTCTTGCAGGCCTTGAACGCGCTGTAGCCGGCGTACTTCGCGGTGGAGCCGAGCTCCTCCTCGATCTCCAGCAGGCGGTTGTACTTGGCAACGCGCTCGCCACGGGCCGGGGCACCGGTCTTGATCTGGCGGGTGTTCTTGGCAACCGCGAGGTCGGAGATGGTGGTGTCCGGGGTCTCGCCGGAACGGTGGGAGACCATGGAGGTGTAGCCGTTGGCCGTGGCCAGCTCGATGGCGTCGAGGGTCTCGGTGACGGTGCCGATCTGGTTGAGCTTGACCAGCAGGGAGTTGGCGGCGCCGAGCTCGATGGCCTTGGCCAGACGAGCCGGGTTGGTCACCAGCAGGTCGTCGCCGACGAACTGCAGACGATCGCCGAGCAGCTTGGTGATGGCGGTCCAGTCTTCCCAGCCCTCTTCGTTGAACGGATCCTCGATGGAGACGATCGGGTACTCCTCGATGAGCTGCTCGTAGAAGTCGAGCATGTACTGGGAGTCGCGCTCGTCACCCTCGAAGTGGTACTTGCCGGTCTCCTTGTTGTAGAACTCGGAGGAGGCGACGTCGAGGGAGATGCCGATCTGCTTGCCCGGCTCGTAGCCGGCGGCGGAGATGGCGTCCATGATGTAGTTCAGGGAGTCCTTGTTGGACTTCATCTTCGGGGCGAAGCCGCCCTCGTCGCCGAGGCCGGTGTTCAGGCCCTGCTTCTTGAGGACGTTCTTCAGGGTGTGGTAGACCTCGACGCCGGCCTGCAGAGCCTCGGAGTAGGAGTCGAAGCCGTACGGGGAGATCATGTACTCCTGGATGTCGGTCGCGAAGTCGGCGTGGGCGCCGCCGTTCATGATGTTCATGTTCGGAACCGGCAGGATGTGGCCGTTGGTGCCGCCGATGTAGCGGTACAGCGGTTCGTCGGCGGACTCGGCGGCGGCGTACAGGGCAGCCAGGGAGACACCGAGGATGGCGTTGGCGCCCAGACGGCCCTTGTTCGGGGTGCCGTCGAGCTCGATCATCAGGTCGTCGAGAGCGCGCTGGTCGGAGGCATCCATGCCGATGACCTTCGGAGCGATCTCCTCGTTGACGGCCTTGACCGCGTTCAGAACACCCTTGCCGCCGTAGACGGACTTGTCGCCATCGCGACGCTCCCAAGCCTCGGCCTCACCGGTGGAAGCACCGGACGGGACCAGACCCAGGCCGCGGGCGCCGTCTTCGGTGTCGAGGACGACCTGAACGGTCGGGTTGCCACGGGAATCGAGAATCTGACGCGCGTACACGCTTTCAATTGCTGCCACAACTACTCCTTTAACGTATAGGTTGTGATGACAGCCTTAAGAATACCGGGCTTTGTGGACGACGCGCAAGATGACGCGACACGATTATGTGAGCGCTCACATCATTGCGGCTCCGCCATACTGGCGGTTACCGGCCATTCATATCCCGTTCATATGCGCCCCGTATGCCTGCACCCGCGCCTACGTGTCACATCGTTCGCACTACGCCCGAGAACCGGTCGGATCGCCGTATCTATGCGGCCGTCCGCTCTTACAGGATCTGCTCCATGCCGATCTTATATGGTTTGAGTCCCATACGCTCATAGAACGCCTGTGCCCCCGGATTGCACGACCACACGTTGAGCGTCACGTTGTAGCAGCCGGACCGGCGCGCAAAATTGAGCGCGTGCCGGTACAGTGCGGTGCCGACGTGCCGGCCGCGGGCCGACTCGTCCACGCAGATGTCGTCGATGTACAGCGTCGTGATGTCGGTGAGGATATGGCTGTTCTCGTGCCGTTCGAAGATGCAGAACGCGTAGCCGTACAGCGTCGCGTCGTCGGCGGCGAACATGCCGAACACCGGGGTCTCGTCATTTGAGAGAATATCGGCCAGTTCGTCGTCCGTGTATTTGGTGACGCCGGTGTTGAACAGGTCCGGACGGCCCCGGTGGTGGACCTCCAGCACCTCGCGCAGGAGCTTGTGCAGCTGCGGGATGTCGCGCGTCTCGGCGCGGCGGATGTGCGCGCCGTCCGCGGCGGGCTGCGGTTCGCCGCCGTCGACGCTTCCGGAGACTTCGTTGATCACGTCATCGGGTTCGTTGTTCATAACCGTCCAGTGTAATGCTCGGCATTACAGACGCTCGCATCAGCACGGCGGACGGCGGACAATGGAAGACAAGAAGGACCCATACCGGGTTCCGCGGGACAAAGGAGTCGTCATGAACAACCTCACCGCACGCCCATCACGCATCGTCCGTACTGTCGCCGCACTGACCGCGACACTGTTGTGCACGGGACTTGCCGGCTGCGGCACGCCGTCCGCCCCGCCATCCACCACGCCATCACAGACCGGCACGACCGCCGGCACCACATGCAAAGGACGCGACGAGCATGTGCAATACGACTGGCAGTGGTTCGACACGATCGAGGATCTGACGGCGTCATCCGACCGGATCGTCTACGCGCGCATCGTCTCGTGCTCCGAACCGCCGGCGCAGGACGACGGATACGACACCACGATCAAAGCCGAAGTGCTCGGCGCCATCAACGGCAACGACGCGGATTCCACGGACGGACTGCAGCAATCCGGAGACGTCATCAGCATGCACGGCTATACCGCCTCCGGCTCCGGTGCCGGCAAGCTCGCCGTCGGCGGCGAGTACGTGTTCTTCCTCTCCTACCACGACGGCACGTACGCGCAGCTGACGCCCGCGCTCAGCACGTTCGAGGTGAAGGACGCCGAGCGGAACACGCCGACGAACATCCGCAACGCGGACGGCTCGTTCCCGCTGTCCGCTGCGATCGCCGTCAAGCTCGGCGTCGCGGACGAGCACAAGCTGACCGTGTCCGAGCCGGTCAGCGACGACGATGTCAAGCGCATGGCCGCCGTCAATCAGGCGGTCGGATTCGATGACGACGTGGAACACGACGACGATGCCGATGTGGTCAATTCGTCGAAGGCGTCGTGGTGGTCGACCACTACCGTGGACAAGAACGGCGATGCCGTGCCGCCGGCCGCGACCGCCATCATGTCGCTGGCCCCGGTGCCGGTCGGCAAATACCGGCTGACGATGGTCTGCTCCGGCACCGGCGGCTTCGACGCCGAACTGACCGTCGACGAAGCGAGCACGCAGCACCAGACGATCAGCTGTACGCCGGACGGCGTGGCGAGCGACACCATCGACATGACCGTCACCGACGCCGGCGAGAAAAGCTGGATTCGCTTCACCCCGACCAACGACACCAAGGCCGCCGGCGGATTCCGCTTCGACAAGATCGGCTGAGTCACGGCTGATTGTGGGGCAAGAACCAACAGATTCTTGCCCCACAATCACTGCAAGGTCGCGGCGACGATAATCCCGCACTATTCGTCAGTCTCAGCGGCAACCACGATCGCATTGCCATCTGTTCTGCGGAAAGCCAGCTCCGCGCCCTTGGCAGGAAGCTTCACCCCCGTATCCATCCGCATAAGTTCCGTCAAACTATTATTTTGTCGGGCTTAAACTGACGCGTGCTTATTCTCGGCTCCCTCGGTTGAGGGAGCTGTCGGCGAAGCCGACTGAGGGAGTGTCAAAACCTATCACACTAAGCCCGACAAAGCACTATGGCTACCAACGCCATTAACCGCGACATGCCAGTCGAACAGGTGCAAAAAACTGCTGGGACACGTCAAGATAGATACCACCATGCAATACGCCCTCGTCAGTCAAAACAACGTGAAGGCATCGCACCAAAGGTATCTGGGATGATCAGCATTTTCCTCTTATAATCGGAATCAGCACTGGCCAACACTCACTATTAGCGGAAGGAGATAGTTTGAACGCGACAGAAAGCGCCACACAGCAGACAAACCATACCGCATATCTGAGTGCAGAGAACGGTTTTACTGTGTTTGAGTACGGTAAGACACGCATACGATTCCGCGCACCCTACTCGTTGGAACGGTATACCGATGTCAGACAATGGGACAACGGATACCTTGTCGTGTACGCGGAATACAGGCATAATGCCGAACCCGAGGAAGAATACATTGACCTAGCATCAGTGCTTGCCGATCTGTATATCGACGCCGACCAATTTTTACGGCCGATCAGGAAAGTGGAGATAGCACAGGCCTGATATGACCTCGACCCCTGACACAAACATCGCGATGCACTTGCCATTGCTGAGGCCACCAGCACACCACGCACAGCCATTCAACGGTCGGCATCATTCGCGACGCGGCATCAGAAATCCTGACCGTCGCAGAACGCGTCATATTCCTCAAGATATCAGGAAGACCCATCGATACGAGTTCATCATCAGCCCTTCAACGTTCGATGATCATACCGGTACCGTATATGCGAAATTATGAAATAGAGTCGCTCCCAGAACGCTCACATGCCCTTTCACTTGAGAATGATGTCACGCTTCGATAAATAAGTGCGAAGTTGTCAAGGCATGGCATGATCTGGTGTCATACTTGGGATTTTTCCCAGATATTTGCCAAACGTGACAAGATGCCGCGTCAGCTGATTCCCGGTAGACGAACCGTTTTGCTTGGAATCTCAAGGTTTTATGGATTATCGGGGTTGTCACGCCGCGTTCTCGCACGATTTTCCTCATAATGCGTGACAGATTGGCTGACACACCTTGCTAACAATGCCCAAATATTCCATTGCGTGGCAACATCGGACGGCACCGGTGTCAACCAGACTCATCCCAACATCGAAGACCCGGCGCACCCACGCACGCCAAAATGCAAGAGTCTCTTTTACAACTGTCAATCCTGACACTCACCCGTACTTGAACAGGCTTAATGCCTTGTCCCGGCAAAGACTATCAGCAGTACGACAAGATGCATAGACAACTCTAACCAGATGAGAGTCCTATCCCGACTTTTATTGCACTCTCCTGCACCAAGAGGTAGCATGATGACGACATAAGCTGGACCACGTCCAGTTCGTTGGGGTCGATCCTTTGCGGGAACGACCCCAACGCTGTATGTGACGGCGGGAGGCCCACACTACTTTCTGTCTTGAGGGCATCCTGCGGCAGCGCTCTGCCACTCGCGTGCCGAGCTACGAACGGTTCTGCCGTACTACCTCTCTCCTTTTAGGACGTCCCGCAATTTCGGACAGCCTTACGGCCGCGCTTTGCCAGCTCGCCTGTCGGTTCGCACACCGGACTACGAACGGCTCCGCCGTTCGCGACCGCCCGGTGTCCACGCAAAATCGTTGAGGAGGTCGCTGGTCCAGTCCATGACCATTTCGCCGCTCATGGGGCCGGAACCGAGCGAGCCGGCGAACGGCGCGGGGATCGTGTACGTGTGCGTGAGCGGACGGTACTGCGCGCCCCGGTAGATGCGATTGATGCGCATCTGGATGGACTCGGGCGGGTCGATCTTGCCGACGCGCACGTTCTTGCCTTGCGCGATGATCTCCGAGATGCCGAGCTTGCGGGCCTTCATGCGCAGCCTGGCCACGCCGAACAGCGTCTCGAACTCCTCGGGCAGCTTGCCGTAGCGGTCCGTCAGCTCTTCCGCCAGTTCACGCAGGTCGTCCTCGGTGTGGGCGGCGGCGAGCTTGCGGTACGCTTCGAGCCTGAGCTTGTCGGAGTCGATGTAGTCGACCGGAATCGACGCCTCGATCGGCAGGTCGATGGTCACGGCCAGCGGCTCGACGCTGACCTCGGGCGCCTTGTACGCCTCGACGGCCTCGGAGACCATGCGGATGTACAGGTCGAAGCCGACGCCTTCGATGTGCCCGGACTGTTCGTCGCCGAGCAGGTTGCCGGTGCCGCGCAGTTCGAGGTCCTTCATGGCCACGTCGAAGCCTGATCCAAGCGCCGTGTTCTGCGCGATGGTGGCGAGTCGATCGTGCGACTGCTGGGTCATCGGCTTGGTCGGATCGTACAGGAAGTACGCGTACGCGCGCTCCCTGCCGCGGCCGACGCGTCCGCGCAGCTGGTGCAGCTGCGAGAGGCCGAACTTGTCGGCGTTGTCGACGATCAGCGTGTTCGCGTTCGAGATATCCAGTCCGGTTTCGATGATCGTCGTGCACACGAGCACGTCGATGTCGCGATGCCAGAAGTCGCGGATGATCTGGTCGAGCTGCTTCTCCCCCATCTTGCCGTGCGCGATGCCGACATGAGCCTCGGGCACGAGCTCGTGGATCTTCGCCGCGGTCTTCGAAATGTCCTGCACGCGGTTGTGTACGAAGAACACCTGGCCGCCGCGCAGCAGCTCGCGTCGTATGGCCGCGGTGATCTGCGCGTCCTCGTACGCGCCGACGTAGGTGAGCACCGGCAGCCGGTCCTCCGGCGGGGTCGCCAGCGTCGACATCTCGCGGATGCCGGTCACGGCCATTTCCAGCGTGCGCGGGATAGGCGTCGCGGACAGCGACAGCACGTCCACGTTCGTGCGCAGCGCCTTGAGCGTCTCCTTGTGTTCGACGCCGAAGCGCTGCTCCTCGTCGATGATGACGAGGCCGAGATCCTTGAACTTGATCTTCGGATTCAAGAGCTTGTGCGTGCCGATCACCACGTCGACCGCGCCGGTCTCAAGCCCTTCGATCGTCTCGTTGATCTCCTTGGTCGTCTGGAAGCGGCTCATCGCCGCGACCGTGACCGGGAAGCCCTCGTAGCGTTCGGTGAACGTCTCGTAATGCTGCTGGACGAGCAGTGTGGTCGGCACGAGCACGGCCACCTGCTTGCCGTCCTGAATCGCCTTGAACGCGGCGCGCACGGCGATCTCGGTCTTGCCGAAGCCCACGTCGCCGCAGATCAGGCGGTCCATCGGCACCGGCTTCTCCATGTCGGCCTTGACCTCGTCGATCGTGGTCAGCTGGTCGGCCGTCTCCTGGTACGGGA
The DNA here is from genome assembly GCF_056357555.1 of Bifidobacterium sp. LH_230. Classification (NCBI taxonomy): domain Bacteria; kingdom Bacillati; phylum Actinomycetota; class Actinomycetes; order Bifidobacteriales; family Bifidobacteriaceae; genus Bifidobacterium; species Bifidobacterium sp. LH_230. The sequence goes on along the minus strand of NZ_JBKEWJ010000001.1, from coordinate 254,307 downwards.
ACGCGTCCTCCAGCTCCTTCTGCCACGGGGTGTCCGGGCTGAACGCGAAGCCGGGCGTACGCTGGCGGGCCGAATACAGCTTGACCAGGTCCTCGGCGATCTCATGCACGTGCTTGCGCGCCTTCGCCTTGGTCTCGGCCCAGTCGGAGCCGCCGAGTTTGTTGAGTTTGGGGACTTCCGCGCCGATGTATTTGCTGATCTGGTCGAGCTGGTCGGTGGGGATGAACAGTTTGTCGGCAGGTGCGCCGCGTTTGCTCGGCGCGTATTCGATGACGAGGTATTCGCGCGTGCTCTTGTTCGCGCCCGTGCCGATCTCGCGCTGCTTCATGCCGACGAACCGGCCGATGCCGTGCTGTTCGTGCACGACGAAGTCGCCGGGCTTCAATTCCATCAGGTCGATGGCCTTGCGGCGGCGTTTCGGCGTTTTCGCCTGACCGGCGGCGGATGAGCGGCCGGTCAGGTCACGTTCGGTGAGCAGCGCGGTCTGCGCGGCCGTGTCGACGAATCCGTCGATGGCCTGCGAACGGATGATGTCGAACGAGGCGATGCCGGTCTCGTTGATCGCGCGCTTGAGTCTGGCGAGCGTGCCCTGTGCGGCGGCGGTGACGGTGACGTGGTATCCGGCGTCGATCAGTCCTTCGATGCCGGCTGCGGCCTTCGCTTCGTCGCCGCGGTATTCGCCGGGGTTCTGTGCGGCGAGCTGCACATGGTTCGGCATGCTCGTGTCCACGCCGAAGCTGGACAGGTTCCACACGTCGTGTTCCGAATACGCGAGCGCGTTGACGGTTCCTTCGAAGTCGAGGAAGCTGGCCTGGTCGAAGGTGATCGGCGCGCCCGCGCCGTGGCCGGATGCGGCGACGTGCCAGCTGGCGGCGAGGAACTCGTTCGCGGTTTTCGCGAGGTCCTCGGCGGCACGGCGCAGTTTTTCGGGGTCGGACAGCATGACGGCCGCATGCTTGTCGAGCATGCCGGTGACCGGTTCCATGTCGTCGATGAGCGCGGGCATGAGCGATTCCATGCCTTCGACGGGAATCGCGTTGGCGATGGATTCGAGCATGTCGTCGGCGTTCGGGATCTGCCCGATGAGGCTCTTCGCGCGGTCGCGCACGGCTTGCGTCAGTTGCAGTTCGCGGCAGGGGGTGGCCCAGATGGTGCGGATGCCGTCGCCGTAGGTGCGCTGGTCGGAGGCGTGGAATTCGCGGATCGTGTCGATCTCGTCGCCGAAGAACTCGATGCGCACCGGGTGGGGTGCGGTGGGAGGAAAAACGTCGATGATGCCGCCGCGCACGGCGAATTCGCCGCGGTCCATGACGAGGTCGACGCGCGTGTACGCGTTTTCGACGAGCCGCTGCGAGGCTTCGTCGAGCGGCAGTTCCTCGCCTTGGGTGAACACGAGCGGTTCGACGTCGCCGAGTCCTTTGACGACCGGCTGGATGAGCGATCGCACCGGCATGACGAGGATGCGGATGGGGCCGAACATCGGATCGGTCTCGCTCGGATGAGTAAGCCGGCGGAAGACGGCCATGCGGCTGGCGACGGTGTCGGCGCGCGGGCTCAACCGTTCGTGCGGCAGCGTCTCCCATGCTTCGAGCTGGGCGATCTCGTTCGGGTCGCCGTCATACCAGGAGCGCAGCGAGTCGACGGTTTCCTCGGCTTCGCGGCCCGAGGCGACGACGAGCACGACCGGCTTGCGGTGCGCGACGGCCGCGGCGAGCGCCGGGCGCAATCCTTCGGGGGCTCCGACGGTGATGATCGGGCTGGTGTTGCGGTCGGTATACGCTTCGATGTCGCCGGCGGCGAGCTTGTGGAAGGTGTCGTCGCGCTCGAGCGCGGCGAGCACGCCGGCCAGCGACCCGTGGACCAGCGCGTTGTGCGTCGCTTGGGCGTCAGCGGCCATTGAACTTCTCCTGGGTCTTCGCCAATCCGTTGAAGATGATGTCCTCGGCGGCGTCCGCGCCGTCGGCGAGGAAGTCGGGCAGCTGCTTGCGCTGGTCGGGGCCGAAGCCGCCGAGCACCCAGTTGATGGTGTTGTCGTGCGCGTTCGCGCCGCGCTTGGCGTGGCCGACGCCCATGCGCACGCGCGCGTACTTGGGCGTGTTCAATGCCTTGTCGATGGATTTGATGCCGTTGTGTCCGCCTGCGGAGCCGCCGGCCTTGACCTTGATGCGGCCGAATTCCAGGTCCATGTCGTCGTGGATGACGACGACATGGTCGGGCTGGATCTGGTAGTAGGCGCTGATGGATGCGACCGCGTTGCCCGAATCGTTCATGTACGTCAGGGGCTTGGCGAGGAAGAACTTGACGGTGCGGCCGTTCAGGTTCATCGCACCCTTGCCGAGCATGGCGAGTCCCTTGTGGTCGGAGAAAGCAACGGACCAGCGTTCGGCGAGCACGTCGGCGGTCATGAAGCCCATGTTGTGCCGCGTATCCTCGTACTTCTTGCCCGGGTTGCCCAGTCCTACGATCAGCCAGAAATCGGATGCCATTCCTATCCCCTTGTCCTCTTCATATCGTCGTATTCGCCGTATCGTCACGGCATGTCGACCGTACGCAAACACACGAATCATACCCGTTCCCGCCGTCATCGGCGGCATTCACGGCAACGTCGGTCACGCGAGCGAAGCAAAGACCGCGGCCTTCACAGTTTCCTGTACCAATAGCTCATATCATGCAGTTCGTCGCTGCCGGCCGTGGCGACGGCGGCGGGCAGCAGACCGAACCGGGTGAATCCGAACCGGCGCATGAGCGCGACCGAACCGGCGTTGTCGGCGTATATGATGGTCGCGGCATGACGGAAGCCGCGTTCGCGGGCGGCGGACAGCAGCCAGTCGACCATCGCGGTGCCGAGTCCCTGCCCGTGGAATCGCCGTGCGATGTAATAGCTGAGTTCCGTGATGCCGTCGTAGCCGGCACGCTGGTGGAACTTCGACAGCGAGCCGAATCCGGCGGTCGTGTGTTCGCCGGTCGCCTCATCGATCACGTCGATGACGACGACCGGATACTTCGTGCGCGGCTGGTGCGAGTCGACCCATGCGCGACGCGCCTCGAGCGAGACCGGTTCAAGATCGGCGGACGCTCCCCCGCGGATCACCGCCTCATTGTAGATGTCGGTAATGGCCTGTAGGTCGCGTTCCTCGGCCGGCCGGATGACATGATGCAGCATGGTTACCGAGAGTAGCACCCGGCTGCGCACGTGCGCATCACCGCATGTTCGGCCGTAGCCGTAACCGGATATGGCCGAACACGCCGTCGGGCACATGACGTCATGCCGTGCACAATCCGACGAGCCGGTCGCAGAACTGCTTGGTGAATCGCGGCGCATCGACGGTGAGCGCGACGTGCGAGGTCTTGCGCGGTTCGCGAAGCCGCATCGGATCGCCGATCGTGCGCCCGCGGAAGCCATGCCCGTTGCCGGTGACCGTTTCGGTCATCATGTTCACGTCGAACAGTCCGACGAATGTCGGGTCGAGCGCGACGGCCACGGCGAGCGGATCGTGCAGCGGGCTGCCGGCGAGGAAAATCGGATCGCTGGCCTCGTTCGCGTTGATGTAGAAACGGACCATGTCGGCGAGGAACGCGCCGCGCCGCGTGCCGGTCGCACGCCACCGGTCGGCGTCCGCGCGCGTCATCAGACACTGGTGGGTCACATCGAGGCCGATCATGGTCACGTCCGCGCCGGAGCGGAACACGCGGTTCGCGGCCTCGGGGTCCTGGAAGATGTTGGTTTCGCAGATCAGGTCGTAACAGTTGCCTTCCTGCGTGAGCGAGCCGCCCATGATGACGAGTCGCAGGTTCGGCACGATGTCGGGCGCGAGCCGGATGGCCGCATCCACATCGGTAAGTGGCCCGGTGGCGGCGATCGTCACGTCGGAGCCGTATGCGCGCACCGCGTCGATGATGAACCGCACGCCTTCGCCTTCGCGCGACGCGGCGGCGGCATCCGCAAGCGCGGCCTCATCCGCGGTGGCGTCGATATCGACGTGCTCGCCGCCGACCGACTTGGTCAGTCGCGCGCGGAACGCGGCGCTGGACCGGCGACCGGCCGTCGGCCGCTCACCGTCCGCGGCCGCATCGGCGATCACGTGTGCGTCGCCGGATGCGGCAACATCGTCCGGCAGATACCGTGCCGGATCGACGTTGCCGAGTCCGTTGGAGCCGTGGAAACGGGCGCAGCCCTCGTCGACCTCGAACAGGTCGGCCCAGGACGGCGCCTCGCATCCGAGCATGACCGGGATGTCCTCGCGCCCGAACAGTCGCAGCACGGCACGGTTGTTGCGCACGGAATCGCGCGCGGTCACGTTGCCGTACGTACCGACGACGCCCATGAGCTCGGCCTCGGGAGAGGCAAGCAGATAGCACAGGGCGAGGGTGTCGTCGATGCCGGTGTCGACGTCGAGCACGAGGCGGGTCATGGTTACTTGGCTCCCTTCAGGAATTCGTTGGTGGCGCCGTCCTTGGACTGCGGGACCTTGTCGGTCGGGTTGCCGTTGGCGTCGGTGTAGGCGTGGCCCTCGCCGAGGAAGTCGAAGCGCTTCTGCGTCTCGACGAAGTCGTTGGTGCCAAGCACGAACGAACCGTCCTTGATCTTGGCCGGGTCGCCCCAGTACTGGCCGTCGACGATCACATGCATGCTCTTCTTGACGAACGCCTCCTCGAGGTTGTAGTCGGCGGCGTCCTTGGCGAGGATGGCAGCGGCATCGTCCGGGTTCGAGTACGCGTACTCGTAGCCCTGCTGGGCGGCCTGCACGAACTTGCGCACGACGTCCGGCTTCTCCTTGATCATCTTGTCGCTGGTGATGATGCCGATCGCGTCGCCGTTGCCGGGCACGCCGTAGTCGGGCTCGCTGAAGCAGTTGAGCTTCGGACCGTACATTTCGGCCTGCACGCCCTCCCACGTGGCATAGAAGCCGCCGAAGTCGGCCTTGCCGGATTCAAGCGTCTTGAACGTGGACGTGCCGACGGTGACCTTGTCGAACTCGCCCTTGCCGCCGTCGTTCTGGATCATGCGCTTGATGACGATGTCGGACTCGTTGCCGCCGAACGTGGCGAACGTCTTGCCGTCGAAGTCCTTCGGGGACTTGATGGCGGTGTTGCTGGCGAGCGCGCACCAGATGGCGCTCGGCTTCTGCTGGACCTGCAGGACCTGCTTGATGTGAGCGCCCTTCAGGTCGGTGTAGCTGGCCGCGTTGTACAGGTTGGACAGCGCGAATTCGGCGACGCCGTTGTTCACGGCCTGTTCGGCGCCCGCCTGAGCGACGGCGACGATGTCGACGTCGAGGCCGGCGTTCTTGAAGTAGCCCTTGTTCTTGGCCACGTAGACGCCGATGTGGTTGGTGTCGGCCGTCCACGCGAGCATGAACGTGACCTTGGTGAGCTTGTCGTTCGAGGAGCTGTCGGAAGCGGTGTTGGTGGTGTTGCCGCAGCCGGCGACGGCGAGCGCCATCGCGGCGGCAGCGGTGACCGCGAGCACATGGGTGACGGTTTTACGCATGGTTGACATGAAAGTCATGATGATTCCCTAAATCAGTTTCTTCTCTGACGTATCGCTACGCATCGCTCTCTGGGACGCTTTCAAGCGGATTTCGGCAGAGAACGATCTGAGGGCCTGATTCCGCTTGCCCAATGCCCCCGACCGTCGCTCGCAGCAGCGATTGCGAACTGGCCGCGTATTGCCGGCCCGATCGGTTTGCCACACATTGGCGCTGAAGCACTGCCATTGTACCGGTTCGCCAGACAATCCGGAACAGGGCCGGAGAAAGTCCGCGAATTGTTCATAATGGGTCATGGCCATATGGCCGTACGCATAGGGCTTTTTTGAATTTCGGACGGAATGGCGCGCGGGCTCCTCACCTTACCGCAGGTCGCCTTTCGTCTTGGTGAACGAGACACCCCAGGGAAAGGGGAAGGTGACGATGGATATTCAGCGCAAGGACCGGGAAGAGCGCCGCGAGCGCATCAAGGACCGGATCGCGACGACGACGGCCGTGATCGTGCTGTTGGCCGTATGGGAGGGTTGGGTGCGGCTCGCGCATGTGCCGGCGAGCATGTTTTCCTCCCCCACGCAGATCGTGCAGGCGACGATCGACGCGTGGCCGACGTTGTGGCCGGCGACGCAGGTGACCGCGTTCGAAGGATTCGTCGGATTCGCGTTCGCCGTGCTGGCCGGCATTCTGGTCGGCATCGGGTTCTACTGTTTCCGCACGTTGAACGCAGCCTTGTATCCGTTGCTGTACGCGGCGCAGACGATGCCGCTGATCACGATCGCCCCGCTGTTCCTGATCTGGTTCGGGTTCGAGATCTCCGGCAAGATCGTCATCACCGCGTTCTGGGGGCTATTCCCGATCGCCGTGCAGACGATTCGCGGATTGAAGGCGGTGCCCCAGTTCTATTCGGATGTGGCGCTCACCTGCGGCGCGACCCCGGTGTGGACGCTGTGGCATGTGAAGCTGCGTGTCGCGGCCCGGCAGATCTTCGGCGGCGTGCGCATCAGCGCCGCGTATATTTTCGCCACGGCGACCACGGCCGAATACCTGGGCGCGCGCCGGGGCCTCGGCATTTGGCTGCAGGCCGCCTACAACTCGTTCCGCACGCCGCTGATCTTCTCGGCGACGATCGTGATCGTGGCCCTGACCGTGCTGCTCATGGCCATCGTGAACGTGTGCGAGCGCGTGCTGCTCGGCCCGGTGGAGAACGATGAGAATCCGGACGAGTGATCGTAACGTTCACTGGCGGATATCGTGAAACGGCGAGGGCCGTGGTTCGTGTGATTAACGAACCACGGCCCTCGCCGTTTCAATGGTTTTGGACCGCAGGCTACTGCTCGAGTTCGAGGGCCTTGTTGAGGGCTTCCTGCAGCTGCTTCTGGGCTTCGCCGTAGGCGGTCCAGTCGCCGTTCTTCATGGCCGAATCGGCGTCCTTCATGGCCTGTGCGGCGTCCTCAAGCGCGGCCTTGAGATCGGCGTTTGCGGACGACGAGCCGGAACCCGAACCGTTCTGGTTCGATCCGTTCGATTGGTTGCCGGACGCGCCGTTATCCTTGCCGCCGCCGTTCGTACCGGAACCCGATCCATCGGAGCCGTTCTGATCGGACGAACCGTCGCCGGAACCGTTCGTATCCGAACCACCGGCCACGTTCTCCGCGTCTCCCGCGGCCGCGCCGGAATCGCCGCCGAACACCTGGTCGAGCGCCTCGTCGAGCGTATCCGCGAACCCAACCTGGTCGCCGAACGCGACGAGCACCTTCTTGAGCAGCGGGAACGAGGTCGAACCGCTCGACTTCACGTACACCGGCTGCACGTACACGAGGCCGCCGCCGAGCGGCAGGGTGAGCAGGTTGCCGCGCACCACGTTCGTGGAGCCGGATTGCAGCAGGTTCAGTTCCTTCGACACGTCGGCGTCCGCGTTGAAGTTGTTCTGCGCCTGGCCGGGACCGGGCACGTTGGAATCCTTGGGCAGTTCCTGCAACCGGATCGTGCCGTAGTTCTTGCCGATCACGCCCTTCTCGGACCCCGCGTCGGAGTCGACCGACAGGAAGCCGGTGAGGATCTCGCGCGTGGACGTGCCGGCGGGGATGTACGAGGAGGTCAGCGAGAAGATCGGCTCGTTCGTGCCGCCGGTCTGCAACGTCAGGTAGTACGGCGGCTGCAGGATGTCCTTGGCCTGATCGGCCTCGGATTCGGTCGGGTCGACCGGCGTCTGCCAGAAGTCCTCGCCGGAGAAGAACTGGTTCGCGGAGGTCACATGGTATTTGGCGAGCAGTTCGCGCTGCACCTTGAACAGGTTCTCCGGGTAACGCAGGTGGCTCATGAGGTCGCCGGAGATATCGGCGACCGAGTGGTACTGTCCGGGGAAGATCTGCTGCCATGCCTTGATGACCGGATCGTTCTCGTCCCACACGTACAGGTCGACGGAGCCGTCGTACGCATCGACGGTGGCCTTGACCGAATTGCGGATGTAGTTGGCCTGCTGCGAACCGAGGCCCTTGACCGTGTCCGACGTTTCGGTGGTCGAGTCGGCGGTGGCCGACCCCAGATCGGTCATCTGCGAGTACGGGTAGGCGTCGGAGGTCGTGTAGCCGTCGACGATCCACTTGACGCGGCCGTCCACCACGGCCGGGTAGACGCGGCCGTCGAGCGTCAGGTACGGCGCGACTTTGGCGACGCGCTCCTTCGGGGAACGGTTGTAGAGGATCTGCGAGGCGGAGGTCACGCGGTCGGAGAACAGGATCTGGTCGGAGCCGAAACGGATCGCGTACAGCAGTCGGGAGAAGATGTTGCCGACCGACGGGCCGCCGTCGCCCGTGAACGTGGTGGTCGCGCCCTCCGAGCCGGTCGGATAGTCGAACTCCCACGACTTGGTGCCTTCCGGCGCACCGACGATCGAATATTCGGTGGCGTTCGGCGAGAAGTAGATGCGCGGCTCGTACTTTTCGGAATCCGTGAGCTTGCCCTGGGTGGGGATGCCGGATTCGAAGAACTTCGGCTGGCCGTCGGCGGTCACCTTGTTGCCGTACGCGGCGACGATGCCATAGCCGTGCGTGTACACGGTATGGTCGTTGACCCAGTTGCGGTTGTCGAGTCCGTCGAGGTCGAGTTCGCGCGCGGCGATCACGGTGTCCTGGCTTTCGCCGTCCACGTCGTACTTGTCGACAGCGAGCGTATCGGCGAACGTGTAGTACTGCTTGGACTGCTGCAGCTGCTTGAACGTCGGCGAGACGATCTGCGGGTCGAGCAGTCGGATCTGCGCGGTGGTGTCGGCTTCGCCGGACAGCGCCCCGGATTCGCCCTTGGTGGTGGCCTGATACTGTTCAACCTTCACGTCGTTCAGACCGTACGCCTGCTGCGTGGCCTTGATGTTGCGCTGGATGTACGTCGATTCCATCTCCTGCGCGTTCGGGTTGACCTTGAAGCGCTGCAGCAGCATCGGCCAGGCGACCGTGAGCACCATCGACACGACGAGCGCGGCGGCGATGGCCACGACCGGCGTGCGCCACGCCTTGAGCGCGGCCACGGCGCGGACGGTGGGTTTGGCCGGGCCTTCGAGCGCGTGCGAGCGCATGAGCCAGATGCCGAGGAAGATGCCGAGGATCGCGGTGATCGCGGCCATGATGAACGTGACCGGAATGGTGGCGTTGACGGTGGTGTAGGTCGCGCCGGTGATGCGGCTGCCCTGTTCGGTCAGATGGGTGAACACGCCGAGCACCTGGCGCGCGGACCATGCGAGCATGTTGAGGATGAGCCAGATGGCGACCTGACGGCGGGCGCGCTTGGTGACGGCGAGGATGCCGCGGCCGTGCACGGGCATGGTGAACCGGATGCCTCCCATAAGCACGTGGGAGACGACGGAGAACACGAATCCCACGCCGAGCAGCATGGACACGGCGGCGACCACGAGCTTCAAGCCGGGCAGCACGAACACGTAGAAGCCGTTGTCGAGCCCGAACTGCGGATCGGTGGTGCCGAAGGACTGCGCGTTGAACATGAGCAGCACGTCGGCCCAGTTCGCGTTGAACTGCGCGCCGAACACGGCGCCGACGATCAGGGAAACCACGACGGCGACGCGGCGGGCGGTCTTCGAAGCGACGCCTTTGCCGATCTCGATCACGTCGCCGTTGATGCGGATCGTGGAACCGTCGTCCGAGTCGGGGCGCGCGCGGATCGCGAGCACGGCGGAGACGAAGCCGGTCAGGGCCATGAGCAGCGCATAGGCGATCCACAGGCCGACCTTGGTGCCCAGCTGCGTCCACACGACGCTCTGGAAGCCGAGCTGGCCGTACCACATGAGATCGGTGATGAACTGGGCGAGGCCGAAGAACAGTCCGACGATGACGACGAGCGCGAGCGCGACGCCGATGAGGATCTTCGACCCGCGGCCCGAGCTCGGCTGGCTCGGGCGGCGCGTGATGCGCGGCCCGTTGCTCGGTCGGCGCGGCGGTTGCGATGAGCCGCCGGCAGGGCGCGATGTGGTGTCGTCGCCGTCCGCCTGAACGTCGATGATCACCGGATCATCGTCGTCTTCCCGGCGGTCGCCGCTTTGTGAGCCGTCGAACAATGGACCAAACGCATCGAAAAATGACATGTTCCCCAGCGTATCGTCAGGTAGGGAACCGCTTATGCCCAGAGCTTGCCCAGCCCCGCGCGATACCGCGATGCCGCCGCGTTCCCGACGAAACGCCGGGCTCCGCTCACTCCGGGCTTTTGAGCGCGCCGACCATGTCGATGCGGTCGAGCGAACGGTTCGTCGCCGCTTCGACCAGCACCGTGAACGCGAGCGCGAGCGCCGCGGCGGCCGCGTAGCAGTACCAGGCCACGTTCGGCACGATATTCATGCCCGGCAGGTCAAGTTTGCCGATGAGGAATCCCAGCAATCCGCGCCCGCACGGCAGGCCGATCGCGATGCCGAACGCCGCAAGCAGCAGCATCTCCTTGTTCACGTAGCCATGCACCTCGCGCCTGCGGAAGCCGAGCACCTTGATGGTGGCGAGTTCGCGCTCGCGCTCGGAGATGTTCGTGGAGGCGAGCGTGTACAGCACGACGATCGCGAGCACCGCGGCCATGACGACGATGAAGCCGATCATCACGAAGAAGATGAGGAAGCTCTTCGAGAAGTCACGCTCCTGTTTGGCGGAGCTCATCACGGACAGATAGATGTCGTTTCCAGCGATATCGTCCGCGAATGCGATCTTCTCGTCCGCATCACCGGACTTCACGCTGACAAGGTCGGCGTTCGCGGCGAAGTCCGCGGCGAACGCACGCTCGTATGCGGATTCGGTCATGACGACGAGATTGCCGGTATAGTACTGCGCGATGCCGGCGACGGTAACGTCCGCACTGGTGGCCATCGCGTCGGTCACATTGACCTTGGCTCCATCCGCGAGCGCGAGTTTGCTGGCCGCATTGACCGTGATGACCGCGGCAACGGTACCGCTGCCGGAACCGTTGTGCTGCGGACCGGCATCCGGCAGCGTGATCGGATCGCCGTCCGCAGTGTGCAGATCGATGTATCCGTCCAGCGATCTGCCGTCCGGTATGACCATGAGCTGCGCGGTGATTTTCGTATCATCCGTACCGTTCGCACCGCCGCGCGAATCCGTGCCGTCGCCCGCGGTCAGCGTCACGCTGCCCAGCTGCAGCGGCAACGTGGAGGACACGCGAGAGTCGTCGTCCAGTTTCCGCTGCGCGATGTCGTGGTCGGCAGCGGACGTGACGGCAAGCACGTCGTACGGCGCGATGTCGTGATGTTGCCGCGGCATCAGCGTGAGCGCGGACGATCCCATGCCGAAACCGGCGGTCATGAGCGCGGTGCAGCCGAGCACGCCGATGATGACCATGAGCGCACGCGACTTGTAACGGAACAGGTTGCGGGCGGTCACCTTGCCGAGGAAACTCAGATGGTTCCAGATCAAACCGACATGTTGCAGCATGATCGTGCGGCCGGCTTTCGGGGCTTTCGGACGCATGAGTTCGGCGGGTTCGAGCCTGAGCGACCCGGCGGTCGCAGCCGCGGCCGCGCCGGTGATCACGACAACGAACAGCAGCACGCCGCCCACCGCAATCCGCCAGTCGACCAGCAGCGGATAGCCGGGCAGCACGTAGATGCGCGAGATCAGGCGGCGCGTGAACACGAACGGCAGTCCGATCAGGCCGAGCGCGTCGCCGAGCAGACCGCCGAACAGGCATGCCGCACCGGCGTACACGAGGTATTTGAGCATGATTTCGTGGCGCGTGTAGCCGAGCGCCTTGTACGTGCCGATGAGCTGGCGGTCCTCCTCCACCATGCGTGTGACGGCGGTCAGGCTCACCAGCAGCGCGATGACGAGGAACAGCACCGGGAACAGCGTGCCGAGACGCGTGATCATCTCGCTTTGGGTTTTCACGTCCTCGTAGCTGGTGACGGCGCTGCGGTCGCGGATGATCCACTTCGCGCTTGGCAGCACGTCGACCTTGTCCTTGATGGCCGTCTCGGCCTTGGCGAGTTGCTCTTCGGCGGCGGTTTTGGCCGGCAGGCCGTCCGGCAGCGCGTCGATCCTGGACTTCTGTTCGTCAAGCGCACGCATCGCCGTGTCGAGCGCGGTTTGGTGCACGGTGTCAGTGCGCGCCTGTTCGCGGGTCTGCTGTATGGCCTCGATCGCGGCGCGCGCATCGGCAACCGTGTCGAGGTAGTCGTCGTCGTACGTGTTCATCGCGGCCGCGCCGGCGACGGTGATCACGGCGGACGTGTACGGCAGGTCAGGTGTTGTTCCGTCGTCGCTCGCGGCGAGTGAATCGGGCGAGACGACCATCGGATACACGGTTTTGCTGCCGGAGACGAGCGCGAGCGGGCCGGCAGGGTTGACGATGTCGTTCGGATCGATGATCGTGCCGACGATCGTGTACTTGCCGGCCGCGAACGTGCCAACTGAGTCGGTCGTATCCGTTGCGTCAGCCGACGCATTGTCGGACGCATCATCCTGCGACGAACCGGCCGCCGCGGCCGTCGTCATCGAATCGTCCGGTTTGAACTCGAGCGTGTCGCCGATCGATTTGCCGGAGTCGTCCATATACTGCCGGGTCACGGCGATCTCGTGATCAGCGTTCGGCAGGCTGCCGTCGGTCACATACGGACGGTCGATGCCGCGGTCGTTGAGCGCGGTGACGGTGGCGGATGCCTGTCTGCCGTCGACCGTCGTGGTCACGCTGGCCGAGTATTCGCCGGCCGCGTCCTTGACGCCGCTCACCTTGCGCAGTGCGGCGATGTCGTCGTCATCGAGGCCGAGCGTGGAGACGATCATGATGTCATGCATGGTCGTTTCGTCGAAGAATGCGTCAAGTCCGGCGCGGATGTCGCGGCCGACCGAGTTGAGCCCGCCGAGCATCATCACGCCGACCGCAACAATCACCATCATCGCGGCGAAGCGCTTGCCGTTGCCACGGATCGCGCGCCAGGCGTCCTTCCACAGTGCCGTTTTCTTCATATCCGCTCCCCTACCATTCGATGTCTGCGATCGGTGTCGGATTCGGGTTCGTCGTGACCTCGGTGACCTTGCCGGAACGGAACCGGATCAAGCGGTCGCCCATCGGTGCGAGCGCGGAATTGTGCGTGACAAGCGCGACGGTGATGCCGCGTTGGCGGCAGGAATCCTGCAGTAGCTGGAGCACTTCCTTGCCGGTGTTGTAGTCGAGCGCGCCGGTCGGCTCGTCACACAACAGCAGTTTCGGGTTTTTGGCGAGCGCGCGGGCGATGGACACGCGCTGCTGCTCGCCGCCGGAAAGTTGCGCAGGGAAGTTGTTGAGCCGTTCTCCCAGGCCGACTTTGGCGAGCGTCTCACGCGCGTCGAGCGCATCAGGGCAGATCTGGCTGGCGAGTTCGACGTTCTCGAGCGCGGTGAGGTTGGGCACGAGGTTGTAGAACTGGAACACGAAGCCGACGTCGAAGCGACGGTAGTCCGTCAGCTGCGCCTCGTTGAACGTGGTGATGTCTTTGCCGTCGAGCTTGACGGAGCCGGATGTGGCGCGGTCCATGCCGCCGAGGATGTTGAGCGTGGTGGATTTGCCGGCGCCGGATGCGCCGAGGATGACGGCAAGTTCGCCCCGTTCGATGTCGAAGGTGGCGTGGTTGAGCGCCAGCACGGCGGATTCGCCGGTGCCGTATTGGCGGACCACGTCATGGAATTCAAGGAATGACATGTCGATCGTGCCTCTCTTTGCGATTGACTGATGCACTGGCTGGATATGTGCGGTTCCAAGGAATACATCAGTCTGTCGGGTAAATAAATCCACGCAATTCGACATTGTGTAGGGTTATTGGCCGAGCATGGCGACATACGAGCGAAAAACACGATACGCTGTCGAGTTAGTACCGATCGCATCAGGAGAGGAATCGACATGGCACGACCGAAGGCCGACGAGCCGGGCGCACCCGAGAAAATGCAGGACGCGTTCTGGCGACTGTTGGATGAGAAACCGTACGCGCAGATCACCATCAGCGACATCACGCGCGCAAGCGGGCTCAACCGCAGCGCGTTCTACTACCATTACGCCAACATCCCCGAGCTGGCCGACGACGCGATCGCAGCGATCTACGAGGAGCCGGGCGTGACCGAGTTCATCGCGCACGTCATCCGGCAGGACAGCGATCTGAGTGCACTACGCGAGTATGCGCTTGATTTCGCGAGCACGACGGAGCATCTCGTCAGCATCCATCGACTGTCGCTGATCGCCGGACCGCACGGTTCGACCGGCTTGGCAGCGCAGCTGAAAAGCTATGTCAGCGGCATTTGGCTGTCGGTCCTCGGCATCGACGAAACAACGCTCAACCCCGGCCAGCGCATCGTGCTGGAATACGCGGCCAGCGGCATGATCGGCATTCTCAGCAAGGCGCAAACCCTGTTCACTCCGCAAGCCATTGAATGGCTTGCCCATTCCCCGCTGCCGAACATCGTCTCCCAGCTCATCAACTCGTTGCGCAACGGAGATTATTCATCGAAAGATGCCGATGTCAGCAACGAATCCTCAACCGGCCGGTTTACCATCTGATCCAATCAGTTCGACGATCGAGAGGCTGTTGTTCGCCTCTGCAGACATCAGTTCGACGATCGAGAGGCGCCTGTACCACCGAAGATCCGCCAATACGCCGGAAAAACGGTCGTAGAGTCGCGTCGGCCGTACCCTAGGAACCTCTCGATCGTCAAACCGACCATTGCAACAGCCGATTATTGCCTCTCAATCGTCAAACCGCATCCACGGAACGTCCGTACCGCACGCTCGCGCGACCACTCAGGCGGCGAGCATGGAGTCGCGGCGGGCGACAAGCCGGTCGATCGCGGCGTCGCCTTCGATGACGGTGAACGTGATGGTCTTGCGCTCGGTGGTCTGCGGTGCGATCGTGTGCAGGTCGCCGCGCTGTTCGTGCCAGCCGCGGCCGTGCACGCTGGAGTTGGACGGCTCGAGGCCGACGACGTAGTCGCCGGAACCCATCGATTTCCATTCCATGAAGTACGGGAAGTCGGCCGCATCGAATTCGATCACGACGCCGAGGCCGAGCGTGCGGTTGACGACGGCGGCGAAGCTGCGACCGTTCGCATCCGCGACCAGATCATGCAGGTACACGCTTTCCGGCTTGTTCGCGACCGGTGCGCCGATCTCGTTCCACGGGGTGGTGTCGGCGGCGGTCGTCTCGTCGCGCGGCGTGGCCTTGCGGCTCGGGATCACGACCTCGGCGCCCTCGGCGAGCAGCGGCCAGCCGAAGTTGCAGTGGTACATCCACATGAGCGGTTCTTCGCGGAAGCTTTCGTTGGTCACCTCGTCCTCGACCGTGATCGTGGACGTGCCGTACACGCTGGTGATGCGGCGGCGCAGCACCATGTTCTCGCCGAACAATTCGGCCTCGCGCATCTCGCCGGACACCTCGAGCACGTACTGGTCGCGCTCGTTCCAGTACGCGTCGGAGGAGACGTGTTCGGCGGGCGTGGTGCGGATGCGGCCGTGCATCGGGTAGCTGCCGGCCGGGTACTTGGAGCCTTCGGGGGTCACGTACGGGGCGCAGATGTTCTCGAAGCCGCAGGTGAAGAACAGGCCACCCATGATGGAACGCTGCGCTTCGGCACCATTGGTGTCGAACTGGTTGCGGCCGTTCAAGCCCGGCTTGGACAGGAACGTGAGGTTCTCGCCACGGTATTCGATCTGCGCGATGTCGAGCGCGCGGTCGGCCATCGACATGAAACGAAGCGGGCCGTTCTTGACCTCGATGCCCTTGAGTCCGTGCGAGCGGCCCTCCTGGTATTCGATCGGACGCGTGTAGGCGGCCTGCTGCAGGCTGCCCATGTGTGCGAGCATGTCGGCGCGGGTCGGGTTGCTGTGATTGACGATCATGGTTTTACCTCCTTGTATCAGTCCCCCAGCATACCGCACCACAAACGGTAAGCGCTTTCCCGTCGTGTCGCCGAGAAACCAAGTCCGCCGGTCGATGTCCGTGATCGAGGTAGACTGGCCATGACATCGACCGGCAGGGGCTACGGCGTCGCCGGATGATCCGTCATCGAATCACGCGAAGGCGATCATCCGAACATCATGACGTTGACCGAAATCAGCTGGAACCAAATCGCACCGCAGCTGAAAGGAACAATCATGCCCGATTCGAGCACGTCGCAGCACGCATCGCAGCAACGCACACCCGCGGCCACGCACCCTGCGCCCGTGCAGGCGACCCATACGCGACCGTCATCCGCGCAATCATCCCCCGCACCCTCCGCCGACCACCCGATCCTGCCGATCGCCATCATGATGATCGGCTCGTTCACCGCCATCCTCAACCAGACGCTCATGACAAGCGCGCTGCCGCATCTCATGCTCGACTTCGGCGTCACCAGCAACACCGCGCAGTGGCTAAGCACCGGGTTCATGCTTACCAACGGCATCATGATCCCGGTCACCGCGTTCCTCATCCAGCGGTTCACGACACGCCAGCTGTTCTTCTATGCGATCGGCATGTTCCTGTTCGGCACGCTCGTGTGCCTGTGCGCACCCGGCTTCTGGGTACTGCTGGCCGGCCGCGTGTTGCAGGCCAGCGGCGCCGGCATCCTCATGCCGCTGCTGCAGACCGTGCTGTTCCTCACGTTTCCGCCGAGTCAGCGCGGCACGGCGATGGGCTGGTTCGGCATGGTCATCGCGTTCGCGCCGGCGATCGGCCCGACCCTGTCCGGCCTGATCATCGACATGTTGCCGTGGCGTTTCCTGTTCGTACCGCTCGCGGTGATCGCCGTGGCCGTGCTCGCCGCCGCGATCCCGACGGTGCGCAACGTCACGCCGCAGACCGATCCGACGATCGACGTGCCGTCGGTCGCGCTGTCGACGCTCGGCTTCGGCGGTCTGCTGCTTGGGTTCTCACTGGCCGGCCAGTCCGGTTGGACGGCGGCCGACACGCTTGTCTCGCTGGTGATCGGCGCGGCGTCGCTGGTCGCGTTCGTCGTACGTCAGCTGCGTTTGCCGCGCCCGCTGCTCAACTTCCGCGTGTTCGCGCGGCCGATGTTCACGTTGCCGATGATCGTGATCGTGCTGGTGTTCGTCACGTTCATCTCGACGATGAACATCCTGCCGATGTTCATTCAGAACGTGTTGGGGATGACCGCGCTGCAGTCCGGCTTGCTGTTGGCGGGCGGCGGCATTGCCGAGGGCGTGTTCAATCCGGTCGCCGGCCGTCTGTTCGACCGGGTCGGCATACGTCGCATCGCTCCTCCTGCGATCGGTATCGTCGCGTTGGCCTCGTTCGCATTGTCGCGGATGGGTGCGGGCACGCCGGCGTGGTATCCGGCCGTGTTTTTCACGTTGATGATGGCCGGCGTCGCGTTCTGTCTGATGCCGTTGACGACGACCGCGCTCAACCAGCTCACCGGACCGCTCATCCCGCATGGCACGGCGATGAACAACACGTTGCGGCAGACGTGCGCGGCGATCGGCATCGCGATCTGTTTCACAGTCATGACGACGAACACGCGGCCCGCGTCACTCGCTGGTTCGGCTGCGGCGGGGCTGGCGCACGGTGTGGATGCGGTGTTCGTCGTTTCGACCGTCGTGTCGGTCGTCGCGTTCGCGCTGTCGCTGTTCGTACGCGACGGTCGACTCTAATCGCAGACGTCACGACGCACGATGCGGGATGCTTCAGGCGCGCCGCCAATCGGCGAGGAATGATGCGGCTTTGGCCGCGTCGTCGCGGTACGCCTTGCCGTATTCGTCGATGAGGCCGTGGAATTCCTGGAGTTGGGAGACGGTCAGGTCTGAGGCGAGCACTGCCGGTGCGAACGTCTTGTGGAAGGCCGGATAACCGGCCGGAACGGCGAATCCGAGGAACGCGAACAGGCGGCGTGCGTAGGTGTCGGCGACGAATGTGCGGCGTGAGAAGACGTAGAGCATCAGGTCGTCGGCCGTTTCACCGCCGACACCGAACAGCGACAGCAGTTCGGCGCGCAGCTCGTCGTCCGCGACGTCGCGCACACCGTTGGGGTCCGCGCCGCAACGCTCGACATACCAGCGGCTGAGCGAGCGCAGGGCGGTCGCCTTGTTGCGGTAGAAGCCAGACGGCCGGATGAGATCCTGCAACGATTCCGGCTCCAACGCGGCGATGGCGTGCGGGTCGAGCGCGTCGGCGGCCTTCAGCGCCGTAAGCGAGCGGTCGACGTTGCCCCACGCGGTGTTCTGGGTGAGCACGGCACCGACCATGATCTCGAACAGCGTCTCGGCCGGCCACCAGTTCGTGGGGCCGAGCTCGCGCTCCATCAGGTCGTACAGCGAGACAATATCGGCCGAGGTCGGCACACGGGCGGGCGAGCCGGCGTTGCCGGCCTGGCCGCCCGCAGCGGTCACTCGCCGAGTTCTTGTTGGAGCCATTGGCGTTCGGCGTCGATTTCCGCGTCATGCACCGCGATGATCGCGCGGCGGTACTTGTCGGCGACCTTGTCGTTGTCGATCGGTCCTTCGCCGTCGCTGTACAGGCGGCGCACGTCGGGTTCGAGCAGGTCGAGCCGGCGGCGCAGCACGGCACGTCGGTCGGCTTCGTCGGGGATGACGGACAGGAACGACATGACGACCGCCCATTTGGTGATGTTGGTGAGATTATAGCCGCTAGTGTTCTTGAGCTCCTCGATCAGCTTCTCGCGGCCGACGGGTTCGAGATGGAATTCGCGCAGGCGGCGTCCGTTGACCACATTGAAGGTTTCACCGATGTAGCCGGCTTTGACGAATTTGTTGGTCACCGTATGCAGCGTGCCATCGGAGACGGCCTGCATGTAGCCCTGCAGCTGCTCCATCTTCTTGCGCAGCCGGTAGCCGCACAATGGTTCCTCGCTCAGGAAACCTAGAGTCATGAGTTCTATCGTGTTCATCATAGATTCATGATATCTCAATCCGAGATATCTCGGAACGACACGCCGATGGCGAACATATTGGAATCGCGCATCATCGGTGGAATCACGCCGGTTTTGCACCATCCATAAATCTTTCTGATATATCTCAGTTTGAAATATCTCTTTCTGAGGTGCATACTGGCATCAGCGCGAACGCAGCGGACGGCAAACCTCCACCGCAACGGTCGCACAGTCCATAACCGAACCAGACAAAAACACCACAACCGCCGCAAGCCACCCAACAGCACTTCACACGGCAAACGGCACCACCGAAAGGAACATCACCATGAGCACCATCACCATCTTCGGCGCAGGCAACATCGGCTCCGCGGTCGCGGGAATCGCCGTCAAGTCCGGCGCGAACGTGCAGGTCATCGACCGCAACCCGGACAAGGCCGCCGCCGCGGCCGAGGGCGTCACCGGCGCCAAGTTCGGCGAGGCCACGATCACCGGCGACATCGTAGTGCTCGCCCTGCCGTTCCCGGCATACGACGAGGCGCTCGCCGCCTATGCCGACCAGCTGGCCGGCAAGACCGTGGTCGACGTGTCCAACCCGATCGACTTCACCACCTTCGATCTCGCCCTGCCGGCCGGCTACCAGTCCGCCGCCGAATACGTGGCCGCCAAGCTGCCGAACAGCACCGTCGTCAAGGGCTTCAACACCACCTTCGCCGCCACGCTGGCCACCGGCGAAAACGACGGCGCGCCGACCGTCGTGCAGCTCGCCTCCGACAACGAGGATGCCAAGAAGGCCGTCGCCGCGCTCATCGAGGGCGCGGGCCTCAAGACCGTGGATGCGGGCGCTCTCAAGCGCGCGCAGTACCTCGAGGGCTACGGCGCGCTGCAGATCATCCTCGGCGTGACCGAGCAGACCCCGTGGACCGGCGGCTTCAAGGTCGTCAAGTAACATCCTCGGTTCCCGGGATTCCCCGCACGAATCCCGGGAACCGGAAACCTCACAAGTACGCACACGCGCCATGCCACGGATCGTTGGCATGGCGCGGTTTTGCGTGTTCATATGAACATGCGCCGGTTCCCGGGATTTTCGCCAGACAATCCCGGGAACCGGAAAACTCACGCCAGGGCGCGGTAGGCGTCCTCGTCCACCGGCTCGAGCCACTCGTTCGACGCACCCTCGGCCTTGGGCATGATGGCCACGTGCGCGAACGACTCGGTCGGCGCCGCGCCGTGCCAATGCTTCGTCTCCGGCGGAATGTAGGCCACGTCGCCGGGCTTCATTTCGACCGGCTCCTGCCCCTCGATCTGGTAGTAGCCGCGCCCGCCCACGGCGAGCAGGATCTGGCACACGCCGTGATGGATGTGCCAGTGGTTCGTGCAACCCGGCTCGAACGTCACGTTCGCCACCGACACCTGACCGTCCGCCGCAAGCGGCGCGAGATAGCTCTGGCCTTCGAAATACTGCGCGTACGCGTCGTTCGGCTCGCCCAGCGGGAATGCGCTCGGATTGTCCATGATGCCTCCTTGTTGGCCCTTGTCCCTGTTTCGCGCCGTGGCCATGTCGACAGCATCGTCATGATCGCGGCCTCGTCATCGACGTTAGAGACTTCGAGCGCTCGAAGTCAATCTCGTCTTGTCGCCACCGACCCTTTCTCCACCAGAGCACACCTGATCCGCCCCTGCTTCACGGACAGAGCAGGCAGTACGGCACGGGTCGACACCGCGTCAAGCGCATCGGGCAACTCGCGTCCTTCGATCATCGAGATCAGCTTGCACGCGCCCCAATAGCCCATTTCATAATGCGGCAGTTCGATGGATGTCAGCCGCGGTTCGAAGAACACGGACAGCAGCTCAAAATTGTCCACGCTGACCACCGACAGATCCCGTCCGACGCACAGGCCGCGCCGTGCGGCCGCCTCGTAGATGAACCGCGTACGCACGTCGTTGAAGCAGAACACGCCGTCGGCGCCCGTGTCGAGCAGCGCCTCGGCCTGCTCGTCTGCATCGATCTTCTCCGGGTCGAACACGAGCCGTTCGTCTCGCGCGACGCCGGCCCGATCCAACGCCGCGTAGTATCCGGCGAGTCGCCTCGGCTGCGCGATGATCGTCGGCGGCGAGCCGTAGTACGCAATGCGGCAGCATCCGGCGTCCAGCAGCCGCGCCGTCGCGTCCTCGCCTATCCCCTGCTCGTCCGGAGCGATGGACGGGCACCGGCCGGCCTCGTCCTCGGCGTCCACCATCACCGTGGGGCATCCGTCGAGCGTGTCCGGCAGTGTCATCACCCGGTCGTACATGGCCGCGTAGAGGAATCCGTCGACGCCGTACCGGCGCAGCATGGCGATCTGCTCGCGTTCGAGTTCCGCATCGTTGCCGGTGTTGACGACCGTCAGCAGATAGCCGAACGTGCGGGCCGCATCCTGTGCGCCCAAAATGATGCGTCCGGCGTACGGCGTGGTGGCGACGTCGTCGCCGATCAGGCCGAGCATATGGCTGCGATTGGTACGCAGTCCGCGTGCGATGGGGTTGATCACATACCCCATCGCCTCGGCCTGCTCGCGTATCTCGCGGGCGATCTCGGGCTTGATGCGCCCCTGCCCTTTGCCGTTGAGCACACGGGAGACCGTCGCCGTGGAGACCCCGGTCTTGAGCGCAATATCCTTCATCGTGACCATATGCATTCCCCGTTGCGTCGATGTCGATGTAGCACCGTTCATAGTAACGTGCCCCGTTCCGTTCACTGTCCGCCATGTTATGCGCCAAGCGCCGGCGTCATATGGGGACGGCGGAAGCCGGAGCCGCTCGCGCGATCACGCGTTCCTCGCTCCGGCTCACGTTTTGTCTTCCGACTCGGCTCAGCCCTTGACCGCGCCGAGCATCACGCCCTTGTTGAAGTACTTCTGCAGGCAGGGGTACAGCACGAGCAGCGGGATCGTGGCGACGATGATCACGCCGAACTTGATCTGGTCGGCGAGCTGCTGCTGCGCGGCGGCGTTGAGGTTCGAGGCGACGGATTGCGAGACGAGCAGGATCTGCTGGAGCACGACCTGCAGCGGCTGTTTGTTCTGGTCGGAGATGTAGATCAGGCCGGTCATGAAGTCGTTCCAGTGGCCGACGAAATAGTACAGTCCGATCACGGCGAGGATGGCAGGGCTCAATGGCAACACGACCTTGAAGAAGTAGCCGAGATAGCCGAGTCCGTCGATCTGCGCCGCGTCGTGCAGCTCCTCGGGAATGGACGACTCGAAGAACGAGCGGGCGACGATCACGTTGTATACGCTCACCGCGCCGGGCAGGATGAACACCCACATCGTGTCGATGATGCCGAGCTGCTGGAACAGCAGGTAGTTTGGCACGAGGCCGCCGGCGAAGAACATGGTGACGGTGAACAGGAACAGGATGACGCGGCGCGGTTTGAATTCGGGGCGGGACAGGGCGAATGCGCACGGGATGGTCACCGCCATATTGACCGCGGTGCCGACCACCGAGTAGACGATGGTGTTCCAGTAGCCGCGCCAGATCTGCGCGTTGGCGAAGATCTTCGCATAGCCGGCGAACGTGATGCCGGAGGGCAGCAGTCGCGTCTGGCCGGAGGCGACGCTGTTCGGGTCGGAGAACGAGGATATGACGACGAACCACAGCGGGTACAGCACGATCAGCACGACGAGCAGGATCAGGCCGTCGATAACGCCAAGGGTGATCCAGTCTCCGACTGTGCGCCGTTCTCGCTGCTTTGTGTTCCATGGGATGTCGTTGCCGTTGGGCTTGGGGGCCTGGGCCACGGTCGTGGCGATTGATGCGCTCATGATGATGCTCCTTCTCGTCTTAGAAGATGCTCGCGTTGGACACTCGCTTCGAGATCGCGTTGGCCGCGACCAGGAAGACGAAGTTGACGACTGTGTTGAACAGGCCGATGGCCGTGGAGTAGGAGAACTGGAAGTTGATCATGCCGATCTTGTACACGTAGGTGGAAATCACCTCGGTGGCCGGTAGGTTCAGCGTGTTCTGCATGAGGAAGATCTTGTCGAAGCCGACGTTGAGCACGGAGCCCATGTTGAGGATGAGCAGCACGCCGCAGGTCGGCAGGATCGCCGGGAAGTCGACGTAGCGGATGAGCTGCAGACGGCCGGCGCCGTCGAGTTTGGCGGCCTCGTACAGGGATGTGTCCACGGAGCTCAGCGCGGCGAGGTAGATGATCGCGTTCCAGCCGCAGTGCTGCCAGACCTCGGAGATCCAGTAGACGGCGGTGATCGCGCCCGTGCTGCCCATGAGGCTTTCGTCGCCGAAGAACTGGCCGATGATGCCGGTGTTCGGCGCAAGGAAGATGTTGAGCATGGACACGATGACCACGATCGAGATGAAGTGCGGCATGTACGTGATGGTCTGCACGAAGCCCTTGATCCTAGCCGAGTGGATCTGGTTGATGAGCAGGGCGAGGATGATCGGGAAGATGAAGCCCATGACCAGCGTCCACAGGCTGATGCGGACCGTGTTCGTCATGATCTCGCCGAACAGCGGCGAGCGGAAGAACTTGTTGAAGTATTTGAATCCGACGAAATCGCCGCCGGTCAGCCCCTTGTCGGGGTCGAACTCGCGGAAGGCGAGTTGGATGCCCCACATCGGCACGTAGGCGAACAGACCCACGAACACAAGTGCGGGCAGGGCGAGCAGCCACAGTTCCCAGTAACGGCGGAAATGTTCGGCGATACGGGCAAGCGGGCTTGGCTCGTTGGTCGGTTCCTGTACGGGCCGGCTGGCGGCCGAAATGGTGTTGGTTGACATGATGACGCTTTCGATGGTGACGGAATCATGGATGATGACGGCCGCTGAACGATGCGGCCGCGCACGGAAGAGGGTGGGGCCTGTCGGCCGGATCGGCGGTCACGGCCGACGGACCCGCGATGGTTGCGTCGGGAAAAGGGAAAACCGACGCAAGCGTTGACGATGACGGAGGTTGGCTGGCCGCCGTCGCGGTTATGCGTCACAGTTATTTGACGGCTTGGTCGTAGTACTTCTGCCAGATCGCGATGTTCTCCTCGAGACCGAGCGTGGGCTCGGCGATGTTCTTGAGGTACGCATCCCATTCCTTGTCGATGCCGCCGCGTTGCACCCATTTCGCCAACTGGTTGTTGGCGTAGTTGCCGATGGATGTGTTGTTGTCCGACAGGATGTCGAGATCGTCGCTGCTGGGACGCACGTAGATCGGGATCACGTCGCCGGTCGGGTCGACGCGGCTGAGCGCCTCCTCGACGGCCTTGTTGGATTCGGTCACCTGATCGGCGTTGTCGTCGTTGACGATGGTCGCGCCGTCCGGCACCCAGCCGGCGAAACGGTCCTGCAATGCGATGGCTCGCGTGTCGGGGTATTCGGCGTACGCCTTCTCACGGTCGATGGTGTATGTGTGATTGCCGTCGTCGGACAGCGTGGTCGGGATGGAGCCGAAGTAGCCTTCGACCGACAGCTTCTCGCCGTACATCGCGTTGATGATCTTGTACACGGCCTGCTTGTTTGCGGCCTTTGGGCTGACGGACAGACTGTAGGCGAATTCGGTGGCGTCCTGCGAGTAGTCCCATGTGACGTCTTCGATCGGCGTGGACGCATGCTGCTTAAGCGGCGGGAGGCTGATGTATTCCTTGGCAAGACCGTTGCCGAACTCACTGTATGCAGACCAGCCGAAGGTGACGCCGGTGATTGCGGTCTTGCCATCATTGACGGCTTGCGCAACGTACTGCGAACCGTCACGGGTGAAAGTGTCCTTGGGGATCAGTCCTTTGGACATCAGCTCGTGCAGGAACGAGATCACATCCTTAAGCTCGCTGGCGGTATAGTAGCTTTGCACCTTGCCGTTGCGCACGTAGTAGCCCTGCGTGGACGCGCTCGAGCCCATGAAGTTGGTGACGACTCCAGTCGAGTTGAGCAGGACCAGCGGGCTCCAGAGGCCGAAGCCGAGGCCACGGATGTTCATCGGCACCTCGTCGGCTTTGCCGTTGCCGTTGGGGTCCTTGGTCTTGAATGCTTCCAGCACGGTTTCCAGCTCGTCCCACGTGGTCGGCACCTTCAGGCCGAGCTTGTCAAGCCACTGCTTGTTGATGAACATGTGCGTGGCGGAGACGCGGTAGCCCTTGCCGCGGTCGGATGGCAGCAGCTTGATCTGCCCGTCGCTGTTTTCGGCCATCTTGCGGGCCACCGGATGCGCCTCGAAGAAGCGCTTGACGTTCGGCAGCTCGTCGAGGTGCGCGCCGATGTCCTCGAATTGGTTGGGATATCGGCTTACGTCAGTGGGATCGTAGAGCGCCAATCCAATGTCCGAAAAGTCATTGGCGACCATTTTCGGGGCCTTCTGCTGCCCCCACGAGTTATCGGCGATTTCCTCCCAGTTGATGGTGCAGTCGCAGGCTTCCTCCAGCTGTTTGGAATATTCGGTGTCCTTCATCGGATTGTCGGTGACGTTGCGACGCACGCGAATGGTGACGATCGGCTTGCCGTCCGCATCGACGGTGGGTTTGCTTTTGCCGCATCCAGCCAGTGGCGCGCACATCGCGGCAACGACCGCGACGGCAGCGACGAGTCTGTTGATACACAAACCACGGCGTTCCATGAGTTCTCCTTAACCATGTGTTCTCCTGTGCCGAAGGACTCAAATACTTCGTTGTTTTTGACTGGGTAGCTTTGCCGTCCTCGGATATCAGAAAATATAACATGGCAATCAATTGCCGTCAATCGATTGCCGCACGGCGTGTCAAACCGTTTCGACACAGCGGTCGCGGCACGGAAAACCGTTACGAAGGCGCAGATTCCAGCACCATGCGCACCCACCGGATCGCCATATGGACCGCAGCCCTTCCGCACGATCGCCGACCCGCAGCCTTGCCGTCGGCACACAATGCTGTTCGCCCAGAACGTAGCCGCTCGTCAAACGGCACGTCGTCTGCGAAAGTAGTATCGATATCACATAGCTCGTTTCGTGATATTCCGAACCGGGATATCACGAAACGACGCAAGTACGATCATTCATATAGATAAGGAGATCATCATGAAGACGCTGGTGCTCGTGTTCCACCCGGGCCTCAACACCCAGTCCCGCGTCAACAAGACGCTGGCCGACGCGGCCGCCGAGCTGGACAACGTGACCGTGCGCGACGAGTACGCGCTGTACCCGGACGGCAAGATCGATGTGGCCGCCGAGCAGGCCGCGATCGAGGCCGCCGACCGCATCGTGTTCCAGTTCCCGCTGTGGTGGTTCTCCTCCCCCGCGCTGCTCAAGACCTGGGAGGACGAGGTGCTGCAGCACGGCTGGGCGTATGGCTCCGAGGGCCACGCGTTCGAGGGCAAGGAGTTCCAGGTGGCCGTCTCCACCGGCTCCCCGGAGGCGAACTACCAGCCGGACGGCGCGAACAAGTTCGTGATCGACCAGGTGCTGGTCCCGTTCCAAGGCACCGCGAACTACATCGGCGCGACGTGGGTCAAGCCGTTCGTGACCTTCGGCGCGTTCGGCATCACCGATGAGGCGCTGGCCGAGGCTGCAAAGGCGTATAAGGAGCTGCTGGCCAAGTAAGGCGGCGTCTTCCTGCATCACAGATATGGCCGGTTTTTCGGGATTCTCCATTGCGAGATCCCCGAAAAACCGGCCATATTCATTGTTCGACGATATCGGCGACCGTCAATCGCGGCTCATTTCGACAGCCGCCACACGTACCACGCGACCGGCAGGGTCAGCAGGCCGCCGGCGACGAACACCCACATGATCGGGATGATATCGGCGAGCGGCGCGAAGATGAGCATGCCCACCGGCATGCCGAACGTGGCAAGCGTGGTGTCGAGGCCGAACACGCGTCCGACCATCGACTCGTCCGCCTCGGACTGGATGACGGTGCGCATCGGCCCGACACAGACGGCCGACGCGACGCCGCACAACGCGTTGATGATGAGATAGCTGAGCAGCCCCGGAGCAAGCCCCAGCCCCACGACCGTGATGCCGACCGCGGCAATGCCGCCCGCGATCATATGCATATTGTTGCGGATGATCTTCACGCCGATCGTCGACATGAACACGCCGCCGAGCAGCATGCCGATGCTCAGGCTCAGCTCGTTGGCGGCGAGTTTGTCGGCGGCCGTGGTCAGGTTCAAGAAGCCGAGGTTCAGGTCGATGCCCTCGTATTCGCGGGTCATGAGCAGCAACGTGAGGTTGAGCGGCGCGACGGACATCAGGCAGGTCATGCCATCGCCGAGCACCACGCCCTTCAAGTGGTTGTGGCGCATCGTGTACGCGAATCCGGCCTTGAGATCGTCCACCGTGCGGCGGATGCCGGCGATGAGCGGATGTCGCCCGGTCTCGGTGGAGTCAGCGTCGCGGCCGGCCGGCGAGACATCACCGTTCACCGCGGTACGCTTGTTTGGCACGCGAATCAGCGCGACGAATCCAACGCCGATCACCGCGGTCGTCACGTCGATCAGCAGGATCGACCATAGCGGCATGATATTGACGAGCACCGCGGCGACGGCCGGCGCGACGATCATGTTGGCCGAGTTGATCATGCCGAACACCGAGTTGACGCGCAGCAGTTTGCCGGATGGCGTGATGTCGGGGATGAACGACTGGACGGCGGGCGTCTGCACGCCGCCGCCGGCCGAACGGATGAACAGGACGACGAACAGCAGCGTCAGTCCGGCCCAGCCGTGGGAGAACGCGAACGACAGGACGATGGTGACGGCCGCGATGATCAGGTCGGGCAGCATGATGAGCGGCTTGCGACGGTAGCGGTCGGCCATCGAGCCGCCGAAGATCGAAACGATACCCTGCGGCAGCACGCCGAATACGGTGGCGAACAGCATGGACCAGCCGGATTTCCATTCGAGTGCGATCCACCACCACAGGGCGTATTGGACAATGCTGGAGCCGAGCAGGGAGAAGGCCTGACCGGTGAGCAACAGTGCGACGCGCGGCATCCAGCCGGTTTCGCGCGGGTCGGTGTCGGAGGGGAACGCCGATGCGGATGGTGCGTTATGGGATACGGATTGAGACATAGGTGAGGTGTTCTTGCTTTCCACTAGGACATTGCCGTCATCGTTCAGGCAACCGCGCCAGCCCGCATACAGCGCAAGGCCGGCCGGCTTGCAAATCGATTGCGAATCAGTACAAGACGGCAGATGTCGACGAAATTATGATGCGAATGATGGGATCGCCAGATCATGCGGATTCGGCCGTACCCGGCTTCGGGCATGGCTCCGCCGACCCGTTAGATCCTTCCGGGCAGACCGCCTGTCTGCGGGCGGTCGCCCCTCATCATGCAACACAAAGAACACATGGCTCCGCACACTATCAACGCGAGCCGACAATCATACGCACCGAGTAGTCGACCGCGCGTTTCCATCGGTTTATCCGATGGCTGATGACCGTTGACAGACGACGGTCATCAACCGACGGTACCGGCCGCATCCGAGTCCATGTTTCGTCACGTGATTCGGTTACGGCCGATTGGTCACCGCTCGCGCCAGCGGGTCAGCTCGAAGACGAGCACGTAGACGAGCAGCAGGGCGGAGGCAAGGAACACGGAACGCAGGGCCGTGTCAAGCGAGGGCAGGAACGTGGCGATGACGCCGAACACGGCCACGCCGATCGCGCCGCCGACCTGACGGAACGTGTTGAACATGGCCGACGCGATGCCGGCCTGCGCCGGGTCGACGGATCGCAGCACGACACCGGCCGCGGCGGGCGTGGTGATGGCCGCACCGAAGCCGACGACGCTCAGGCCCGTCGCGATGACCCATATGGGGATCGGCGCGGGGGTCAGGAATTCGAACAGGAAGCCGGCGATCATGATCGCCAATCCCAGCGTGATCGAGAACCGTGAGCCGCGGGCGGTGATAATGCGCCCGCCGATCAGGTTGCCGACGATCGTGACGAACGCGGACGGCACAAACACGAGTCCGGCCGCGAACGCGCCCATATGGCGCTCGTTCTGCAGGAACATGGTGCAGATGAAGACCATGCCGTACCAGTTGAAGATCATGATGAAGCCGATCTGCAACGCGACCTGCATGCCGCGGATGCGAAACAGGCCGAGCGGCATCATCGGGGCGGGAACCTTGGTCTGGGAGATGACGAACAGGCCGAGCGCAAGCAGTCCGACGCCCAGCAGCACGAGCGTCGCGGGCGCGGCGAAGCCGATCGCGCCGACTTCGATGATGCCGGCCACGAGCGTGCTCAAACCGACGAGCGCGAGCGTCTGGCCGATCCAGTCGAAGCGGATGGACCGGCACGGGGACGGCGCGATGCGCGGCACGAGGGAGAGGATGAACAGGCAGAACGGCACGTTGATCGCGAATACGAGGCTCCAGTGGATCGGCGTGAGCAAGCCGCCGAGCAGGGGGCCGACCGCGGAGGCCGACGCGCCGCCCGCACCCCACAGGGCGAGCGCCCATGCACGCCGGCGCGGGTCGGGGTTCGTCTCGTTGATCAGCGACATGGACGCCGGCAGGATCAGCGCCGAGGCGACGCCGAGCACGCAGCGGCCGGCCACGAGCGCCGCCATCGACCATGCGAACGAACAGAACAGGGACGCGAAGCCGAACAGCGCCGTGCCGATCGCGAACACGCGTTTCGCGCCGAACCGGTCCGCGAGGCTCCCGGCGAGCAGGAGCAGTGCGGCGAACAGCAGCGTATAGCCGTCCACGACCCACTGTTGAACGGCCATGTCGCCGCCGAGATCGGCTGCGATGGTGGGCAGGGCGACGTTGACGATGAGCACGTCCATGCCGGCGAGGAACGATGCGACCGATGCGACGACGGTGACGGCCACCGAAGAGGATGAGGATGCAGTGCGACCCATGCGTATCCTATCTGTACTATCTATATATTCGTTATCTATACGTTGTTGCGATGACTATGATAGGACGCAGAAACGTTGCAATAGATAGGTTTATGAATGATTATGGTTTACGATATATAAGCCATAGGTTTACACGCATCCAGGGAGCCGCCCATGTACGACCGCAGACTCGACGCGATCATCGCCGCGGCGGACACCGGTAGCTTCGCACAGGCCGCGCGCCGATTGCACCTGTCCACGCCGGCCGTCGCCAAGCAGATCACCACGTTCGAGCAGGAGTATGGCCTAACGATCTTCGATCGTTCCCGCTCGGGAGTCACCCCCACCCAAGCTGGAGCGAAATTCATCGACGACGCGCGCTCGCTCGTGAGCGAATCGAACGAGATCATCCGCAGAACCCGCCAACGTATGCACCAACATGCGGCGCCCGTGCGTCTGGGCATCTCCATCTTGCGCCCCGCCCGCTTCATCCTCGACCTGTGGCAGCGGTCCGGCCAACCGGGCATCCGGCTGGAACTCATGTCGATGCCGGACAACGACATATCAATCGAGGACATCATCGCGCATCTGGGCGAGGACATCGACGTGATCGCCACCGCGTTCGTGCCGGCACATTGGGCCGGCACCTGCGGCACGCTCCCCCTGTCATATGAGCCGCTGTGCCTCGCCATACCACATGCCAATCCGCTCTCGCGACGGGCGAAGCTCACCATCGACGATCTGGCCGGCGAGCGCATCCGCATCCTGCCGCGCGGCAACGGCACCGACGACATCGCCCGCGACCTGCTCGAGCGCAACCCGGGCGTCACGCTGGTCGACATCGAGCAGTATGACCTCGATCTGTTCAACGACTGCGCCGAATCCGGCGATCTGCTCATCTCCAAGCCGATGTGGAGCGACGTGCATCCGCAGCTCGCCAACGTGCCCATCGACTGGCCCGAACCGGTGGGCATGCAGTACGGTCTGCTCTACCCGCTCTCCCCCGCCCCGCAGGTCGCCGCGTTCGTCGCGCGGATCGCCGCGCTCAACCAGCGGTTCGCGGATCACTGACGATCGCGTGCGGACCGTCAGCATCCATCGGCTGTGAGCGCTACCATAGGAGACGTGGGGAACAATATTTCCATGATGATGACTATGAGTGATATGAACGATATGAATGACAGTATGAGTAGCGAACAGACAGATATCAGCAATCAGGACAACGATCAGCACGCCACCGACGCCGACACCGGAACCACCGCCGCGACCGACACGCCAGCCGCCGCGACCGTCGACCGCACGTGGCTCACCAAAGCCAAGGACACGATCGACCAGTGGGCGTACATCATGTTGAAGGACGCCGACGACCACGACATCGACTGGGAGTGGGTGCGCTCGCTCGACCTCGAGCACGGCATCGGCGTCGCCCAGCCGGTCGATCTCGAACCGGGCGCGGCGAGCAACGTGCATGACCTGCTCAAGGCCGATCTTGCGATCCGCGACCGGCTCGAGGCGATCATCGCGAAGATGAGCATGGTGTTCATGCGCGACTTCGACCGTCATATCAAGACATACGAACTGCCGCGTGCGCTCGCGTACGCGGACCGTCGCCTGACCGATCAGATCGATCTGCTGCGCGACCGCGGCGTCGCGGAGGGCCTGTGGACGGTCAGCGACGAGGACCGTCAGCGCGTCACCGTGCCGGTATTGCACGCGGTCGAGGGCGGTCTGCTAACCGACGACGATCTGGCCGACGTGCAGGATCGCACCGCCGAGATCGTCAACGCACGCGCCGAACAGCGCAAGGCCGACCGTGAGAAGCGCGAGGCGGCCAAGCACGAACGTCAGATGGCCCTGTTCGCGGCTGACGAGAAGCAGTACGGTTCCGTCGAGGCCGGCCCCGACGAGTCTGCGCCGGCCGACTCGAGTTCGGACGCGAACAGCGCGGACGATCTGGTCGAAGGCCCGCAGATCATCAACGACGACAATCCGGCCGTGCCGAGCATCGAACAGGTGCGTACGAACGAGACGGCCGTGCCGGAGATGCGCTACGAGAAGTCGCGTCATGCGGCCGCCGAGCATGTGGCCGCCCGCCAGGCCGCCGCGCCGAAGGACTACTGGCGCGAGGTCTACCTGCCCGGCCGCGACGTGGACAACGTGATGGGCATCGACTTGGAGACGAACGGCACCGAACCGTACCGCGCGTACATCATCGATGTCGGCTTCGAATACATGAACATGAAGTCGCCTCGTCCGACCTCGCTGCCCGACGACTACCGGTACGACAAGGACTATTACGAGTCCGGCGACGCGTACGACCAGCACCGCTTCTCGTTCGGCGTGACGCCCGAGGCGGCGCGGCACGGCAACGCGTTCATCATCCAGCTGACCGGCATCGACATCAGCCAGCGCACCGGCGCGGAATTCCCGCTGTTCGACGAGGACCCGGCCGCGCAGGCCGACCTGCTGCACCGGCTCACGTCGCAGCCGTTCGTGGCGCATATGGCCACCTTCGAGCACAGCTTCTTCATGCTCAACGTGGCCGGCTACGCGGAAGCCTACCGCAACGGGCATGTGACGATCATCGACACGCTGCCGATGAGCCGCCTGTGGGACGAGGGGTCGATTCCGTGCGAAGGGCACCCGGACGGCGACAACACGCTGGACGCGTACGCGAAGCGTCAGGGCGCGCTGCACGAGGACGACGCCGAACGCCATCTGGGTCTTGAGGACACGCACATCATGCTGCTCGCGATGAAGCATCATCTCACGCAGCTCAAGGCCGAGGCGCGCGGCCCATGGGGTCCGGGCGGCAAGGCGGGCGTCGGCGGCAAGCGCATCGTCAACTACCGCCGTCGCACCTGGCGGCGGTAGGCGCGTAGGCGCGCATCCGCAACGCACAACGTCCGTATGTTCGCGCGATCACGACGGCCGCGCGAACATACGGACGTTGTTGTCTTCTGTATCCTCTGTATATTCGCGTCGTATTCGTGATCGTACGAACATACGGAGGAGGAGAACGGCCGGTAGCCGATCACCGACCGCTCAGTCCGCCACGCGCATCCGCGAGCGCACCTTGACGACCACGTACCAGACGCACAGCACGACGATCACCGCCGCCACCGCGTATTGAAACCGGTCGAGCACGCCAAGGATACCGCACCATTGCGAACCCAGCAGGTAACCGGCCATCACGAGAATCGTGTTCCATACGAGCGAACCGAACGCGGTGAGCAGCGTGAACCGCAGCAGGTTGGTGCGCGCGATGCCGGCCGGGATGGAGATCAGCGAACGCACGATCGGGATGACGCGGCCGATGAGCACCGACCACAATCCGTAGCGGGCGAACCAGTCGTTCGCCCTGTCGATGTCGCTCGCATCCGTGAGCGGCATCGCGTCAAACAGGCGGCGCATACGGTCCGCGCCGATCGCATAGGCGATGTCGTAGAGCACGAGCGCGCCGACGACGGAGCCGAGCGTCGCGCCGCCGATCGCCTCGAACAGGGTCATGCGGCCCTGCGCGGCGGTGAATCCGGCGAGCGGCAGGATGACCTCGCTGGGGATGGGCGGGAACAGGTTTTCGAGGAACACGGCGACGCCGGTGCCGAGCCAGCCCATCGTGGACATGAGGCCGACGAGCCAGTCGGTGATCGCGCCGATGAAGCCGCCCGTGGAGACCGGGCAGGAGACGATGGCCGTGACGCCGGGGGCGGAACCTTGCGCGAGCGTGGTCAGAGGCTGTGTGGTTGCGAGCACTGTGGTGATCATGGCAGTCACGATACGGGGCGCCGACTTAGGCTGCGCTAACCGACGACGCGAACGTGCGCACGGCCGCCTGTTCGCTATACGAGTGAACGTTGACTTCAAGCACTTGAAGTTACCACAATCGATATCGGCGGCCGTCGTCTCCGGCGACCGGACAAGACGACGAGAGCATCAGAGCATAGAGGACGTTTCATGAACGAACCTGCAACGAACCAGCCCGGCATCATTCGCCAGGCGCGGCTGACCGGCGAGCGCGCGGAGTTCTTCGCGCACGACATGACCTATATCGATACGATCTTCGCGGACGGCGAGTCGCCGCTCAAGCACGCGCGCAACATCACGCTGGACAACTGCTCGTTCCAGTGGAAGTATCCGCTGTGGTACGCGAACGACATCACCGTGCGCAATTCGACGTGGTTCGAGATGGGCCGCGCCGGCGTGTGGTACACGAGCCGCATGCTGGTGGAGGATTCCACGATCGAGGCGCCGAAGAACTTCCGTCGGGCGAGCGATGTCACGCTGCGCAACGTCGATCTGACGAACGCCGAGGAGACGTTCTGGAGCTGCACGAACGTGACGTTGGACAACGTTGTCGCCCGCGGCGATTATTTCGGCATGAACTGCGAGCATGTGACCGCCGAACGGTTCCGTCTGGTCGGCAACTATCCGTTCGACGGAGCGCGCGACATCACGGTGCGCGATTCGCGGCTCATCTCCAAGGACGCGTTCTGGAACACGGAAAACGTGACGGTCGAGAACTCGTATATCTCCGGTGAGTATCTCGGCTGGAACTCGCGCAATCTCACGTTCGTCAACTGTACGATCGAGAGCCTGCAGGGACTGTGCTATATCGACAACCTTGTCATGAAGAACTGCCGGCTGGTCAATACGACGCGCGCGTTCGAGTATTCGACGGTGGATGTGGACGCGCATGGCACGATCGACAGCATCGTCAATCCGACCGGCGGCGTGATCCGCGCCGACGAGATCGGCACGCTCACGTTGGAGGCGG
Organism: Bifidobacterium sp. LH_230; assembly: GCF_056357555.1. Taxonomy (NCBI): domain Bacteria; kingdom Bacillati; phylum Actinomycetota; class Actinomycetes; order Bifidobacteriales; family Bifidobacteriaceae; genus Bifidobacterium; species Bifidobacterium sp. LH_230. The sequence goes on along the minus strand of NZ_JBKEWJ010000001.1, from coordinate 219,893 downwards.
ATCGCATCGACCCGTCGAAGACGACGATTCTGACCGGGGAGCGTGCGGCATGAGCGGGACGACTGGCGTGATCAACGAGACCGGCACGATCAACGAGACCGGAGCAACCGACGCGGCCGGCGGCACGTTCGATTTCGATACGCCGGTGGATCGTGCCGGCACGTGGTCGCTCAAGTGGGAGGAGGCCGGCGACGCGCTGCCGATGTGGGTGGCGGACATGGACTTTCCGACCGCGCCAGCCTTGCGTGATGCGCTGGAACGGCGCGTCGCGCACGGCGTGTTCGGCTATTCGATCGTGCCGGACGAGTGGGGCCGCGCGTACGTCGACTGGTGGGGTTCGCGGCATGGTCTTGCGATCGACCCCGAGTCGCTGATCTTCACGACGGGCGTGATTCCGGCGATCTCGAGCATGGTGCGCAAGCTGACGACGCCGGCCGAGAACGTGGTCATCATGACGCCCGTGTACAACATCTTCTTCAATTCGATTCTCAACAACGGTCGCAATGCGCTCCAGTCGCCGCTCGTCTACGACTCGGCCGCCGGGCGGTATGCGATCGACTGGGCCGATCTGGAAGCGAAGCTCGCGGACCCGCAGACCTCGCTGATGATCCTGTGCAACCCGCACAATCCGACCGGCATGGTCTGGGATCGCGCCACGCTTGCGCGGATCGGCGAGCTGTGTTGGCGACATCACGTCACGGTGATCAGCGATGAGATCCACTGTGATCTGACCGACCCGGGTGTCTCGTACGTGCCGTTCGCGTCCGTTGACGAACGGTGCGCGGCGATTTCGGTGACGTGCATGGCGCCGACGAAGGCGTTCAACATCGCCGGTCTGCATACGGCGGCCGTGATGGTGCCCGATCCGACGCTGCGGCACAAGGTGTGGCGCGGGCTCAACACCGACGAGGTGGCAGAGCCGAACGCGTTCGCCATCGATGCGGCGATCGCCGCGTTCGGGCACGGCGGCGCATGGCTGGACGCGCTGCGCGAGTATCTGGCCGGCAACAAGCATGAGGCGGCGCGGCTGATCGACAAATACAATGGTTCGGCTGCGGCCAACCGTCACGTCACGCTGGTGAGCGGCCCGGCCACGTATCTGCTGTGGCTGGATTGCTCGGCGTTCGTCGGGGACGGGTCGCGGTTCGCGACCACCACCGAGCTGTGCGACTGGCTCAAACGCGAGCATAAGGTGATGTTCTCCTCCGGCGCGCAATTCGGCGGCAACGGGAGCTCGTTCATCCGCATCAACGTCGCCTGCCCGCGGGTGCGGATGCGCGAGGGATTCGCGCGGCTGTTCGCGGGGTTGCGAGCGCTGTAAGCCGAGAGTCAAGGGAGCGTTCATAGGCGAGGGGCGGCGGTTTGCATTGCGTCAGACCGCCGCCCTCGCCTCTTCGTACATCAATTCAGGCGTCGATGTCGAGCATCGCGCGCAGCCAGTCGAGTTCGGCCGCGATCTGCGCGTCATGCACGGTGATGATGCCGCGCCGGTACGGGTCCGCGATCTGGTCGGACGAGAGCGGATTGCCGGCGTCACAATAGAAGAAGTGGATGTCGCCGCGGCTGAGCAGGTCGTAGCGGCGGCGCAGGACCGCGTCGCGGTCGGTCTTGTCGGGGATGACGGACAGGAACGTGAGCACGACCGTCCAACGGGTGAAATCGCTGACGTCGAACCCGCTCGTGTTCTTCAGCTCGTCGATCAGCCGGGCGCGTCCCTCGTCAAGCAGCGTGAACAGGCGACGCTGGCGGCCGTCGCGCATCTCGGACTCCTCCGCGATCAGGCCGGCGTCGACGAGCCGGGCGGTCGCCGGGTAGATCGCGCCGTCGCTGAACTTACGGCTCGATCCCTGCAGCTGTTCCATCTTCTTGCGCAACTCGTAGCCGCACATGGAACGCTCCGACAGGAAGCCCAGAATCATCGTTTCGATCACGCTCATGCGTGACAGTATATCTCGTTTCGACATATATCAGCATCGCGTCATCCCAGCGCGTAACCGGCGGTCGTCATACGTCGCGTCAGTCGTCTCACCGGGCGGGCACATCGCGACACCGTGAGCGTCACCGTGACAATCCGCGCAATATCCTGCGCTGGAACGGAATGGTCACCGCGAACGAAAGCACGTCGGACACGGACTGGGCCACCTCCACGCCGAGCACGCCGAAAAAGTGCGGCAGGATCAGCACGGCCGGGGCGAGGAACAGGCCCATACGGCATACGGCGAGGAACGAGGCGACGCCGGTTTTGCCCATCGTCTGCGTGGACATGTTGCCCATCATGTTGACGCCGTTGAGCGCGACCGTGACGCATTCGAAGTGCAGCGCGGCCACGCCGACCTCGACCACGGCCGGATCGGAACGGAAGATCTCGACCAGCTGCGGCGCGAACGTCCAGATCAGCGCGCCGAGCACGATGAGCACGGCGGTCGACAGTCTGACGCAGAACCAGTACGCCTGTTTGACGCGGTCGTATTTGCCGGCGCCGTAGTTGTAGCCGCACACCGGTTGGAAGCCCTGGCCAAGACCGACGATCACCGAGTTCGCGCCGAGCATGATGCGCATGACGATGGCCATGCCGGCGATGGCCGCGTCTCCGAACGGGTTGGCGGCGATGTTCACGCAGGTGGTCGCGATCGAGCCTGCGCCTTGGCGGATGAGCGACGGCAGGCCGCCGCCGACGATCTCGCGCATGAGCAGCACGTCGGGTCGGCAGTTGCGCAGGGAGAGCTTCATCACGCCGAATTTGCGGCTCAGCGTGGTCAGGATCACGAAGCTCAGCGTCTGGCAGATGCCGGTCGCCAGTCCCGCGCCGAAGATGCCGAGGTCAAGCACGAAGATGAACAGCGGCGCGAGCAGGAAGTTGAGCAGCGCGCCCGAGACGAGGCCGGTCATGCCGAACGCGGACTGGCCCTGGTAGCGCAGCAGGCCGTTGAGCGCGAACGATCCGCACACGCAGGGCGCGGCGGCGAGGATCGGCGTGAGGTATTGCACGGCATACGGCGCGATGGTGGCGGTCGAACCGAGCGCGACGACCAGCCAGCGCAGGGTCAGCAGACCGAGGACGGCGACGGTCAGGCCGCACACGAGCGCGCCGGTGAAGCCGATGGCGAGCAGCTTGGCAGCGCGTTCGTTGTTCTGCTTGCCCAGTTCGCGGCTCATGGAATTGCCCGCGCCGTTGCCGAAAAAGAATCCGATGGCCTGCAGGACGGTCATGACGGAGAACGCGATGCCGATCGCGCCGGATTGCGCGGTGCCGAGCTGGCCAATGAAGAACGTGTCCGTCAGATTGTACGCGGTGGTGACCAGATTCGAGATCACGGCCGGAATGCACAACTTGAGGATGAGCGGGCGGATCGGCTGGCTGGTCATCTGCCGGTATTTCGCGTCCGCGCTCGCGCGTCTGATCGTATGAATCTGCCCCACGTCTGGCTACTGTACTCCCCGCTCGGACCGGCTCGAGGCCACTGTCCTGCAATGCAAACCGCTACTCCTCTTGAAGCCGCTTGTCGGGCATGCCGTTCGGCTTCCTATAGCCCACCATGCAGCCGCACGTCGTTCTTCGTCTCGGAATTCTCAAGGCTTGTCATAATGTCTCTTTACGTCGCGTGTCTTCGATGTGCCGTCGGGATAGCATAGGAATTGCATTGACTACTGATCAGAGGTAAGTTTGTTCCTCTAATCTGATTCATGTTGAAAGGAGGCGGCCATGACGACCTTGACGGCAACCGGGGTGAAGCCCATTCCGACTTACGTGCCGCCGGCCGACGGCAAACCGCGCAACGAGGCGGATGCGAAATGGATGAGGTTGCACCGGGCGATGCTGAACCGTCCCGTCCGTCTCGCAAAGAAGACCGAGAATCTTGCGAATAGCGATCGTCACTAGCCGTCTGTGCGATTCCGGCGATCAGCTCGCGCTGCGACGTTTCGTCTGCTGCAAGCCGAATGCCCCGGAATACGCCATGGACGTGCAACGCTACATTCGCGACCTGCGGATCAAGGACGAACCGGGACTGTACCGCATGGTTCTCCAATACGGAGAGACTCCTGGATCGTCCATCGTCGGGTGCTGCGAATTCGGATACGATCCGGCATCCCCACAGGCCAGCGGTTATGCGATCTCGTTCATCGCGACTGCGCTGAGCGAACACGGCAGGCATCTCGGCGCAGTCCTCTTGGACTGCGTGCTGCGATGGATGGCCAACGACGCCGCACGAAACGGACGCGAACCCTATGTGCTGACACAGATCGACCCGCGGAACACCGCCAGCATCCACCTGTTCTCCGACCTCGGCTTCGAGGACGAAGGCCAGGACGAGAACGATCCGGAATACCACATCTGGTCGAAGACCTTCACTCCGACGGCAACGGACCACCTGTACCTGTACACGCCCATCCAAATAGAAGATGACTGACCGCATAACAGGTAGCTTCGCCCATGCCATGGCCGTGCTCACGGTACCGCGATGAGGAAGCGGCCCTCCTTCTTTTGTATGGCCTGTTTCAACCGCCGAAACCGGATGTTGCAGTATCCCCGTCACATGCTCTCCCGCATTGGCGTGCGGGAGAGCATGTGCCGTTTATCACCTATACCCTGTCACTGGTGGCCCAGCCGTTGGGCAATGCCGCCATGATGCGAACACATCCCCCTATAGTCACGTGCTCCCGGCGAGGAAGTGGATTGCGTGCCATCCTTGCAAACGGCCACCAACACCCCACTGCCGTCGGTCTGCGGTGACTGCGGCGCGGCCGCGGCCTGCTGCTGCGTCTGCTGCTGTTCGGCTTGGGCCTGCTGCTGGGCGGCTTGGATGGCCTCCTGTTCCTTGCGTTTCTTCTCGGCCTCACGCTGGGCGATGTTCTTCTCGCGCTCGTCGAGTTCGGACTGCTTCTGCTCCTGGACCTTCTGCTTCTCGTCGAGCTGCTTCTGGGTCCGCTCCTGCTCAGACTTCTGCTTGTCGAGGTCCTTCTGCGTCTGCTCCTGAGTGTTCTTCTGCTCGTCCAGCTGCTTTTGGAGCGAATCGAGGTCGCCGACCTTTTCATTCAGGGCGTCGAGCTGCTTCTGCACGTCCTGGGTCTGCTCCTGCTGGCTAGTGAGTTGCTGCTGGAGATCCTTGTACTGAGTGGACGTGGTCGGATCAGCGGTTGACGCGCCGCCTACGCCTACGCCGAGCAGAAGCGTGAACAGGAACGCGACTGTCCACGCGAAGATCCTTAGTATTCGCCGCCATCCGCCTTTCTTCCTGTGTTTGCTGGACTGCCCGCCGTTGCCATTGCTCCCGTCTCCGGGCGGCGGCAACGTGACGGGCAGGCCGGTCGGCTTCGGCAATGCGGCATCCGACACGGTGGTGTCGATGATCTGGGTCACCGGATCAGATGATGTGTTTTCTCTGACCATGATCTTCTCCTTTGCTCGCTCATGGTGTCGTGAAGCCATTCGCAGTATGTGCGGATGATTCGCACATTAACCTCGAGTTCATGGGTAAACCAGACCTCGTTGTCACAGATTCGTTCGACCGTGCGCATACTCGTCGGGGTCGGTGAGTATGCGCACGGACTCGGTGTCGGCGCACCGTTCCACCCATACGCCGAAATTGTATCCCTTGTCTTGATATTTGGCATGGCTCATATCGTGGGCGGGACCGCGCCTCATGAATCTCTTCATTGGATTCTAACGAACGCCCGCCATCGATGTCTTCCTCCTTTCTGGACAGACGGGACGGGGATCATGCGGTATGGAGTTGCAGTCTATGCGTTGCCCTGGTGTCATGCGCCAGAACTTTCGCATTCATTCGATATCGCTGAGGACTCACTCTTTTTTCCGCCGTTGATGTGGCACCTGTCACATAAGCGGGGACTTCGGTCTATCGCTTTCAATAGCTTGCGCCAGACATGCATCAGATGCCGAGCTGTGCACGCATTTCGCGGCCGACCGCTATTCCTTGGACGGCTGCGTCAGGCGGGATTGCACCAGACGATTGAGCGAAACGCCTTGCTCGGCGGCTTCGATGGTGAGCCGACGATGGACCTCCGGAGGAACCCGCACCATGATATGACCGGAATAGTGGCGGTCCTCGAACGGTTCGGGCACGGTCTGGCCTTTGGAATGCATCGCGGCCACGCGTTCGGAGGCCAGCACGCGTAGTCCGGCGAGCGCGTCCAGCGAGGACTGCGCGATGAACCTCAGATCGGGCAGTTCGGCCACCGTCGCGACGAATCCGTCGTCCTCGTTCGACCAATGGATTCGATAGACATATCGGTCGCTTTCATCAGTCATCGCACACCTCCCTGAACCACTGCTACGCCCACCATATCGCATGCCGGCAACGGCCGAAAACCGCATCGACACGCCGATCTCCTCAATCGAACATTTGTACGACCGTTGTGATATCAATAGTGATATCACACACGACGTAGTGTCCTGTCCGGAAAGGAGCGACCATGACGACCGCAACCTTGTATGCGCCTGAAGTGGATGGTCTGATGCGCATACGGAATTCGAACTCGCCCGATCTGATCCTTCCGATCGACCTACGTGTGCAAACGTTGATCGCGCTGTTGCACAATATCGTGCCGCTGGCAGGGCTTCGCGCCCTGTGGATCACGGCCGAGCGAGGGCCCATCGAGGCGTTCGGTACCTATGAGACGCTGCATGCGGACGGCGTGTTCGATTCATATGAGCAGTTCGATGCGCATTGGCGGGACTGCTACCCCGACAAGGTGCAGTGGTATCGGCTGACGTACGAGGAACGGGACGACCTGCGGCTGTTGACGGTCAACGATCGGTTTTCGGTGAGGTTCGTACGCGATGCGCCGGATAACGCCGACCCTGCGTTCGTCATGCAGCTGATGTCATGGCTGATCGCTGGCGTGGAGGATTGCGTGCGCCGTTGCGCCCAAGGCACATACAACGCATGGGTGGACGAACGACTTCCGGTCGACATGCGTATGGGGTCGATGCCGCGCAAGACGTACTGGGAGATTTTCCCGGAAAGCCTTGCCTATATCCGCGCCACCGTACACGGGGACGAACTCGAACGGTTCGACCGATTGTTCGTACGCCCGTCCTTGGGATCGGCAAAACGGCCGGGCACCGAGCACCAGTTGCACGAGCTGAGTCTGAACGATTATTACCGGGCGTGCGCAGACGCCTATGCGGCGGCACGGTTTCCCTCTCCTTCGGCGGAGGCCTTGCCCGAAGACTGGCATAGAACCTATGCGAATCCACGCGGCCGGGCGGCGGACATGCTTCTTGACCGGGACTCCCCCGAGCAGTTCCTGTCATGGATCGAGGATGGGTGCGGCAACCGGCACATGTGGGAGATACTGCCTGGTCCGGGTTTCTCGTGGATCACACTGACGCCGATGCACGACGAGTCCGGGTGGACGCTGGTGCTGGATGGTGCGGCGTATCCGATCTGCGCGAACGCCATCGGCGTGGCGCTGGCGCTGCACGACGCGGGATGGCCGTTGACCGTTCCCCATGCCGGCACCATGCTTCGAGCGGTGCGCGGCGAGGATCGCGTCGGCATCGTGCCGCGATATGTGATGCCGCCGTATGACGATGTCGCGTTCCCCGACGCCGAGGTGAGCGATTTCGTCACGTTGCCAACCGAACATGCGAAGGAGGTGATAGCCCAGGCCAGTTGGTATCCCATCGGCGAGGTCCGTCTGTTCGACCAAAGCGCCCATGATGCGGTGGAGGAATCGCAATCCGCGCCACGCATCGGCACGGTCAGTCGTGAGCGGACAGGTATCGGCCGGTGATGCTGGCGGGATTGGCGGCGATCTGATCGGGCGTGCCGGTGGCCACGATGCGCCCGCCGTGTTCGCCGCCGCCCGGCCCCATGTCGATGATCCAATCGGCGTTGGCGATCATGTCAAGGTCATGCTCGATGACCACCACGGTCGCGCCCGCCGCTACCAGACGGTCGAACACGGACAGCAGCACGCGCACGTCGAGCGGATGCAAGCCGATGGTCGGCTCATCGAACACGAACACGGCGTCTGACTGCGTCCGGCCCATCTCGCTGGCCAGTTTCAGACGTTGTGCCTCTCCGCCCGACAGGGATGGGGTCGGCTCCCCCAGCGTGAGATATCCCAATCCGAGATCATGCAACGTGGCCAGCGATGCGTGCGCCTTGCGCAGGGGTTCCGTCACGGCAAGCGCCTCGTCCACGCTCATGGCCATCATCTGCGGCAAGGTCATCGGCTTGTCGGCGCCCCAGTGGATGCCGTTTGCGGCCGGCGCGTACCGGCTGCCTCGGCAATCCGGGCATGCGATGGTCACGTCGGGCAGGAACTGCACATCAAGCGAAATCGAGCCGGTGCCGTCGCAGGTCGGGCAGCGCAGACGTCCCGTGTTGTAGGAGAAGTCGCCGGCCTTGTATCCGGCCGTCTTGGCTTCTTCGGTGCGCGCGAAGGCGCGGCGCAGCTCGTCGTGCACGCTTGAATAGGTGGCGACGGTGGACCTCACGTTCGCGCCGATCGGCGTGGCGTCGATCAGGTTGACTCGGCTGACGCCGTCCACGGATATGGATCGCACCTGCTCTGGCGGCGTGGTTCCTTCGGCATTGGCCTGCAGGGCGGGGATCAGTGTTTCCAGTACGAGCGTGGTCTTGCCGGAGCCGGAGACGCCGGTCACCGCGATCAGTCGGCCGCGGGGAACGTCCACGCTCAGCGGTTTGACGGTGTGTATCGGACCGGTCTCCATATGAATACGGCCGAGATCGAACACCCGTTCCGGCGCGATGGAAGCACGCACCCGCGTCTGGCCGTGTTCGTTCAGGAACGGCGCGATGCGGCTGTCAGGGTTCCGTTCGACTTCGGGCACCGACCCCTGTGCGATAACATGGCCGCCGTCCGCGCCGGCGACCGGACCCATTTCGATCAGGTGGTCGGCCGCGGCGAGTACGCGCACGTCATGGTCGACCACCACCACGGAATTGCCATCGTCGATGAGATCATGCATCACTCCGAGCAGTCCGTCGACATTCGACGGGTGCAATCCGATGGACGGTTCGTCGAGCACGTACAGCACGCCGGTGGTGCGGTTGCGTACCGCGCGGGCCAACTGCACGCGCTGGCGTTCGCCGGTCGACAGCGTGGAGCCGGCACGGTCGAGCGACAGGTAGCTAAGGCCGAGTTCCAGCAGCCGTTTCGCCACGTCGAGGAACGATTCGCAGATGTTCGTCGCCATCGGCCGCATGTCGGGCGGCACCGTGTCCGGCACGCCGCGCACCCATGCCACGGCGTCGTCCAACGCCATGCCGATCGCCTGTGCCAGGTTCAATCCGCGCACCTGCGGCGCACGCGCGGAGTCGCTCAGTCTGGTGCCGTCGCAGTCGCGGCATGGGCGTTCGATCAGGAACCGTGCCACGCGTTTCAGACCCTTTTCGTCCTTGGCTTTGGCGAGCGCGTTTTCGACGGTGTATACGGCGTTGTAGTACGTGAAGTCCAGTTCCGCGAAGTCATCCGACTTTTTGGACCGGTAGAGGATATGCTTCTTGACGGCAGGACCGTTGAAGACGATGTCGCGTTCCTTGGGTGTCAATTCCCGGAACGGCACGTTGGTGCGCACGCCCATCGCACCGCACACCTGCTTCATGAGGTCCCACATGAGCGAACCCCATGGCAGCACCGCCCCGTCGTCGATGGATTTCGACTCATCAGGCACGAGCGCCGCCCGGTTCACCTCGCGCACGATGCCGGTGCCGGAACAGGTCGGGCATGCGCCGCCCGAATTGAAGGCGAGATCCTCGGCGCCGGGCGCGTAGAACCGTTCGCCGCATGACGAGCAGACGACCGGCAGCCCGGCGGCCACATCGAGCGTCGGCTCGTTGCGCGCGCCGCAGTGCGGGCATACGTGGGTGCCGCAGCGTGAGAACAGGAGCCGCAGACTGTTGAGCAGTTCGCTCATCGTGCCGAATGTGGAGCGGATGCCGGGCACGCTCGGCCGCTGATGCAACGCCAGCGCAGCCGGCACATAGCGCACGTCGTCCACCTGCGCACGGCTCGCCTGCGTCAGACGTCGCCTCGTATAGGTCGACAGCGCCTCAAGATACCGCCGCGATCCTTCCGCATACAGCACACCCAATGCCAGCGACGACTTGCCCGACCCGGACACGCCCGCAACGCCGACCATCTGTCCCAACGGCACATCCACATCGACGTTCTTCAGATTATGCACCCGCGCCCCACGCACCTCAATCACCTTGGGCGCCGACGCCCGCCGCTTGCCATCCGCCGCCAAAACTTCCGTTTCCGACATCTCATCCCCCTGCTCATATGCCATGCGGTCAATTGTAGAACCGCCTCTCATCCACATCTCTTAGAGCCGGTCGCATACCCCGTTATGCGCCATGCGCATACACCTCGTAGGACTCATAGTCAGGCAACCCATAGGTTTCGATGGAGAACGCACGAGTCTTTCCCAATGCGGGTTTGGAGATCTGCGTATCACGCCCGTAGACGATGCGCCCGTTCTTGTCTCTCAGCACAAGCACGACAACAACGGTATCGGCAAGATAGATACCATTCCCGTTGTCGTCATCTCGTTTCGTATACACTTCGCCGCCGAACGTGACGATTCCCGAACCGCCGTCGCTTCGGCGCACACCACGCACGGAGAACTCCTCTGTCCCGTCAGTGTCCACGACGTCCGATGCCGTCGGCATTTCGACCGTAAAGTCCACGGACACCGGACGCTCTCCATTCCCAATCTGACCGGCAAAATACGCACGCTGCCCGGCATACAGCAACGGAAATACCGGAGTATCGGAAAATATAACCGAACCGTCGCCGTCCTTGCCCGTAATGGTGACTTTCGGGAAACGCACGGCATATTCGGTGTCCGTATTGCGCAACGCAACGGCGTATTCGACATATCCACCAGTCGCGGACCATCCGTATTCGGCCAGCTCGAGAGGATTCCGTTTCAGAATCGAGCCATCACCTGTATTTTCGCCGGACTGTCCTCCGGCTCCGGACTGCGTTTGCATGGCGCCGATCGTTTCGGCATCACCGCCATCGACCGCATCTTTCCGAACGTGAAGCGCCGCATATCCAATTCCACCGGCAGCCAACAACGCAACAAGGCCAGCGGCGATCCACGCGACGCCCCGGCGAGACAACGCTGTGCGTCGGTACGTCGATTCAGTTAAGTCCGATCGATGCGACGCCTCGCCATCTCCATATCCTCGTTCCAGATCGTCGCGCAGTTCAGTCACGGTCTGCATTCGTGCACTCGGCTCGAACGCACACGCCTTGTCGACGATGGCGCGCAGGCCTGATGTCATCTGGCAGCCGGCGAGCGCACGCTCATACGACGCGTCGGCGGGCTGGACCCCGGTCATCATGTAGCCGATCAATCGGCCCAACGCATAGATGTCGGTACGCGCATCGGTGGCCGCAAAACCGTACTGTTCGGGCGCGGCGTACCCCCAGGTGCCCAGTGTGGTCGTGTCTCGCGCTCGATGCCGACCATCGCCGGTTTCCTCCCGGGCAATGCCGAAATCAATGAGGTGCGCACCGTCTTGCGCGATGATGATGTTCGAGGGCGTGATGTCACGATGAATGATGCCGTGCGCGTGCAGTTCGTCAACGGCCTCGCATATTTGCACGGCAATGCGGGTCGTTTCGGATTCTTCCAACGAGTCCCGCTCCCGCACATACCGGTCGAGCGTGACGCCGGGAACCCAGTCATAGACGATTACGAAACGATCCGGCAATTCATACGAGGCTTCGATGTGCGGCAGTCTGGGAGAACGACATTCGGCAAGCGCGGACCATAGACGGCGTCGCGCCATTTGCAGCGGTATCTTTTTGCGGACGAACGGCCCGGCCCCATCCAAGCTCACCAGTTCCGTCAGCCCCGAAGGACCATCGGCGAGCGTCCGCTCAACATGGTATGCGTCGTCCAATCCCATTGCATGCAACGTCTGTACATCATCCATACGCATCGACGCTTTCAGTCGGCCGGCACCAACGTCGGCTCGCCGAATCGGTAGAGTTCGTCGTCGACACTGGCGAGATCGCAACCGTTGCGTATGCACCAGATGATGATCGCATCTCGACGTTGGCGGCACCACAGTTCCGACACTCCGGCACAGCGCAACAGCCGTTGCGTCTCACGCAGATCACAGCCGATTCCGAAGGCGATGCGAATCGCATGATCGCGCCCGGGACGGCTTTTGCCTGCGAAGACGTCGTAGATGACCGTTGGATTGATGCCGGATGCCCGTGCCACCGCCGCACGTTTCACGCCATGCCGATCCAGCAGGAACCGCAGGTAGTCGATCAACGTGTGATCGCCGATCCGTTCCTCGTCGAGATACGTCTCGATGGCGTCGCTGGCCAGCAATCGTTCCAGCAGCTCTTCGGTGAGCAGTCGTTCATGATCGATCCCATTCATTGCCATGCCTTCATTTATACCGCCCGGCAGTCATCTGTACCGCATGGTCACATACGACTGCCGCGAATATGTCAAAAAATCAGTTGACAACTGATGCGGCGACACTGGGCGGTCGTGATAATGACCGCGTATCAGCATTCCCGATATGGAAGGACCCACTCTACATTGTCGCCATTATTTTAACATTATGCTAATTTGATTACATTTTCACATGGTATTACATTGAAGATGACGTGCAGCGGCACGTCGCACGCACGAAGGGACGAGGAATATGAGCGAACGTTGGAAAACCGCCATCGCGGTCGGTTTGACAGTGACCGCCGCCGGACTCGCCGCCTCCACGATCACCATGCTGCTGCTGAAGAGAAAGAACAGGACATGACCAATCCGATCAACCAACCGGCATCCTCTCCCGACCCGACACCGATAACGCAACCATCCGAAACACCCGCGGGCACCAACCCGGCAGCGGCATCAGCCGCCGACCGCATCTATCCGATCGACCCTATGCAGACACTCCGATTGGCCCACGATGTATTGTCTACCGGCGCGACGTTCACACTGGACAGCGAAGACGCCGCTTCGGGCACCATTGCCTTTCACGACTACGAGGACGCGCGGTTCACATTACATCTGACCGCCGCGCCGGGCGGCGGCACCGAGGCAAAACTGTACGCCGAAGGCGATCACACCGGCAAGCGCACCGCCGAATTCTACGCGAATCTCGACTCCGTCGCGGCACACTCGGCAGCACATGCCACGAATCCCAGCGCCTCCCGCACGCCGACGGCCGGCACGGCGACCGAATCCGGCACCGCAGAACCTCGCCGACCATCCAAGACGGTAAGGCTCGCCATCATAGCGGCCGTGCTGTTCCTGCTATGCACGTTCGCCAGCCCTTCATGGGGAACGCTCGCGATGCTTACGGTGCTTCCGGCGCTGCTATCCGGATACTCCGTATACGTCACCCGCAAGAACGATCAGCACAAGGAGCGCATCCTCGCGCTGATCGCGGCCGGCATCACCGTCGTGGCGTTGATCGTCGGAGGCGTGGGAGCCGTTCGCGCCGGACTCAAGCATCAAGCTGACGAAAAAGCCTATCAGGAGTCGCTGAAGGTCACCTGCAAGGAGTACACGTGGCCGTCGTCCGACCTCGTTGCGCAACTGCCGCAGCCTCAATCCGGCACGGGCGAGATCAAGAGCGAAAGTTCGAGCTCCTTCTCCGTCTCCGTCTGCGACACCGACGCCTCACAGTACGCGGCATATGTCAAGTCCGTGCAGGAGAAAGGATTCAACGTCGACTACTACAAGTCAGACACATCGTTCAGCGGCAAGAACAAGGCCGGTTACAGCGTGCAGGTGACGGTGAACGACCACAACACGAACGTCATGGACATCTTCATCTATCCGCCGGATGGCAAGTCATCCGGCACGACGGAACAGCAGCCTGACGACCAGACCGGCACCGACTCAAACTCGACGAATCAGTCGGACAACGATCAGTCGGGCAATGATCAGTCCGACGCGAATCAGTCCACGGACACGAACACCAACTCCGCACAGTCCGGCACATCGGAATCCGACTTCAAGACCGCGATGGACAGTTACGAATCGTTCATGAACGAATACGTGGACTTCATGACCAAGTACGACTCCGAAGACAAACCCTTAAGCATGGCCGCCGACTATGCGAAGATGCTCGTCAAATACAACGACATGACGAAGAAGTTCAACGAGATCGGCGAAGGCACGCTCACCCCGGAGGAACAGCAGTACTACATCGAAGTGCAGACGCGCGTGAACGAGAAGCTCGCATCCATCCAATAACCGCTGATCTGGTCGGGTCGCCGGCATGACCGTCGGCCACCCGACCAGATCGCAACAGTCTCAACCAACCCTAAGGAGCAGACATGGGATTGTTCGACCGTCACGAAGACGACAAGCCAACGTTCACCCGAGCCATTCCGGGCACCGAGCAGCTGGCCGGAACCCTCAAGGACACCTTCGGCGCGTTCCGCACCGGATTGGGCATGCCGGAATCACGTTCGACCGCCACTTGCGAAGGATGCGGAGCACCGCTGGCAGGGGCACGTCACGAAACGGTACGTTGCGCATATTGCGACCGGGAAACCCAACTTCCGTAATCACAACCGCGGCATAACGACATCGGTCGAACAACCAAACGCATATGGGAGCCGAACTCCAACCACCAACGTAAGGAATCGAACATGGCAATCATCAGAGCCTTCTCCGGCGCACTCGGCGGCACGTTCGCCGATCTATGGAAAGACATCATAACCGCCGGCACGTTCGCCGAGCATACGGTCGTCTCTCCGGGCGTTCCGCGGAGCGCCAACAACGGCCGCGGGTCGAACGACAGCGGTTCCGAAGGCGTGATATCTAACGGATCGCGCATCTATGTGCCCGAAAACACGGCGGCGTTCATCTTCAGCCAATCGGGCATTGAAAACGTGATTCGCGAACCCGGTGGATACGAGTACCGCAACGGGGAGAAAAGCGTGCTCGCCGGCGATGGTTTGGGCTCGATTCTCGATCAGGTGGCCGAACGGTTTACGTTCGGAGGCCAGCCCGGCGTCACGAAATACGTGGCGTTCATCAACCTGCGCGAGATCCGAGGGGTCAAGTTTGGCACCCCGTCGCCGCTGGTCTATCATGACCGGTTCTACGATACCGATCTGGAGATCCGCGCACGAGGGGCGATGTCGCTTAAGGTCATTGATCCGTTGCGGTTCGTACGTAATTTCGTACCGGCGAATATGGCTTCGTATTCGTTCGACGATCCCGGTGCCCGACGTCAAATCCTGTCGGAGTTCATCCAGTCGTTCAGCGTCGCCATCAACTCCCTATCCGACGAATATCGGATCTCTCAGCTGCCGGGACAGTCGAACGAGATCGCCCGCACGGTCCGTTCCGACGCCGCGAACGCAGGCACGTGGGGATCTCGATTCGGCTTTGAGGTCACCAACGTGGGCATCGAAAGCATCGAGTTCACAGACGAATCGCGCGAGCTGGTGAAACGGTTCTCTTCGAACAGGATGGATGTCGCAGCCTATGAGCATGTGTCGGCCCAAGCCGGGAATATGGCCGCACAGCAACGCATCGCGGCCGGCATCGGCGAGCATGGCTTCGGCGACGGAGGCGGCATGATGCTGGGCATGGCCGTGGCGCAATCCGTCAATCCGCTGAACGCAGCACCGTTGGCATATTCTGCACCCCCGGTTCCGGCGATGCAGGCTCAGCCGACCACGTCTCCGGCACAGGATGCACCATCAACCGCAGCGTCCGCCGGAGATAATGCCATGTCGGTGAACGAGCAGCTGGACGCAGTGAAGAAGCTCAAAGAACTGCTGGATGCCGGAATCCTGTCCAAAGACGAATTCGAGGCGAAGAAACGCCAGATTCTGGGCCTGTGACCGTTAGCGCTTGCCCCCGTCCGGAAACATGAGGAAGGCGAGCGCACCGGCTGCGGCACCGCTGGCGAGCGCACCGGTGACGACGGTGAGGACGCGCATGGCCGCGCCAGGAGAAACAAGTCCCGCCCTCGTGCCGGAACGCGCACCCTCATCATTCCCGCTGACATGTTTCGACGCGTTGTCCGATACCGCGTTGATATCGGACATGCTGGCACCATTGCCGTCGAACGCTACCTGTTGGACGGCTTCCACACGCAGCGGCTCGTCGACCAACGTAGTGATGACTCGGGCGAGATCACGGTTGTCGTGTTCTGCGATTTCCGCGTTGAACACGGTGCGCAAGGCGAGATATTGCAGTTTGCTCATCGGCGTTTTACCGGTCTCAAGATTGGAGACGGTTTGCCGGGCCACGCCGAGTTCATCAGCGAGTTCCTGCGTGGTCCATCCGGCGACCTTGCGTATGATCGACAGATTCTCTTGGAACTTGTCGATCCACCGCTGTTCGATTTCGGGCACCGTCATGACGTTCCTCCTTCCGCACTGTCGCCATCATACGCAATGGCTGCAACGTGGCGGCGAATGCGGAAGGAGGAAACGAATCGGTTCAGAAGCGGATGAGGGACTTGATGACCTTGCGCTGGTCCATCGCCTCGTAGGCGTCCTGGATGTGGTCGAGATCGTATTCGCCGGTGAACACGCGGCCGGGGTTGATCTCGTGCCCGAGCACCGCGTCGAGCAGACCGGAGGCGAGATCGTAATGGCGAACCGGTGCCGGGCCGCCCTTGATGCCGATGTTGCCGTAGAACGTGCCCTGCGCGCTGATCTCGACATCATGCGGCAGACCGACACGGCCGATCACGCCGCCGCGGCGGATCAGGCCGATCGCAGTATCGAACGACTGCTTCGATCCGACGCATTCGAGCACGGCGTCCGCGCCGTAGCCGCCGGTCATCCCCAGCACCTTGTCGATCGCGGCCTGATCGCGTTCGGCGACGATGTCGGTTGCGCCGAACTCGCGCGCGACTGCCGCGCGGTCCTCGTGCCGGCTCATCGCGATGATGCGCTTCGCGCCGAGCATATGCGCCGACAGCACGCCGCACAGGCCGACCGCGCCGTCGCCCATCACCACGGCGGTGTCGCCCGGTTTGACCTCGGCCGAAACGGCCGCATGGTATCCGGTCGACATCACGTCGGCGATGGTCAGCAGCGAGGCGAGCGTCGCGTCATCATAGTCCTCCGGCGAACCGGGCACGACGACGACCGTGCCGTCCGCCTCCGGCACGCGCACGTACTCGGCCTGGCTCGCGCCGAAATAGCCGCCGTGCGGGCAGACGGATTCGAATCCGGCCTTGCACACCGGGCAGGTGCCGCAGCTGTACGGGAACGGCAGCACCACGAAGTCGCCAGGCTTGACCGAGGTCACCGCGGCACCGACCTCCTCGACCACGCCGATCGACTCGTGGCCGATCTGCGAGTGCCGCGGATGGTCGGACAGCCCGCGGAAATACCACAGGTCCGAACCGCACACACAGGCACGCACCACACGCACCACGGCGTCGGTATCGGCTTCAATACGCGCCTTCGGCACCTCCTCGACGGCCATGCGGCCCGGTTCCACGAAGATCGCGGCCTTCATCGTTGCGCTCATCGTCTTGCTCCTTCATCAACGGAAACAGTGTTTTTGAACATGCTCCACGCTAGGAACTTCGAGCACTTGAAGTAAAGCGGGCGACACGCCGGACTTCGCATCACGATCAAAAGCAGGTCATCCACCTTCAGCCGACATTCAGGAAACTTCCACGAACATCGTACGAACCGGCCAGAGCCGTTCCAGCCGCGGCACAGCGCCCTGCCACGAACGCGCGGTTTCATAACGGTATCGGGTCGCCAAGTTCGACCCCATCCAAGGCAATAACACCAGTCGCGCGATCCCCGGTTCACGCAGGAGCCGCGCGACCAGACAAGAGGATCATCATGTTCGTAGTGAAAAACGCATGGCGAAACGTCATACGCAACAAGGGGCGCAATATCCTGATCGCCATCATCGTCGCGATCATCGCTGCGGCGGCCACCATCGGTCTGGCCATCCGGCAGGCGGCGGTCACCGCGCGCGAGACCGGTCTCGAGAACACCACCATCACCGCGCAGATCAGTTTCGACCGCAGCAAGGCGATCAGCGAGATGCGCGAATCGTCCAGCTCGTCGTCCTCCGATTCATCAGACAGCTCCGACTCGTCCAGTTCGTCCGATTCCAAGCCGGACTTCGATGCTATGCGCGAGGCGATGAGCGACAAGCAGCTCTCGTTGTCCGACTACGAGAAGTACGCGAAGGCGTCCAGCGCGGTGAAGTCGACGTACTACACGGAAACCGCGGGATTGGCCGAAACCGATGACGTGCAGCCGGTCGAGGATTCCTCGTCGTCTTCGTCGTCCAGCTCGTCCTCGTCGTCATCATCAGACTCGTCTAACTCTTCCAACTCGTCCGACTCCTCCGACTCCTCCGACTCCAACGGCGACAACAAGCAGTCCGGCGACGGCCAGCAGGGCCAGCCCGGCGGCGGTATGGGCGGTGGCATGGGCGGCATGACCATGACCTCCGGCGACTT
Source organism: Bifidobacterium sp. LH_230 (assembly GCF_056357555.1). Classification (NCBI taxonomy): domain Bacteria; kingdom Bacillati; phylum Actinomycetota; class Actinomycetes; order Bifidobacteriales; family Bifidobacteriaceae; genus Bifidobacterium; species Bifidobacterium sp. LH_230. The sequence continues at coordinate 201,450 of NZ_JBKEWJ010000001.1, read as the reverse complement.
CTCTCTCGTCGGCTTCTCCTCCGACGAGGCCGTGGCCAACGCCGAGAACGGCACGTTCACCATGAGCGACGGCGAGGTCTTCGGCTACGACTCCGATTCGGACGGCAACGTGATCATCTCCAAGGAACTCGCCGACTTCAACAACCTCAAGGTCGGCGACACGTTCACGCTCGAGAACACGAGCGACGCGGACACCACCTACACGTTCACCATCGTCGGCATCTACGAGAACAGCACCGAATCGTCCAACCAGATGGGCGGCCCGATGGGCTCGACCGCCTCCGACCCGGCGAACGCGATCTACACGTCCGTCTCCACGCTGAAGTCGCTCGGACTCGATGCCGATTCGACCACCTCATCCACCGACTCGAGCGGCAACACGACCGAGACCGCGGCCGCACAGCTCAACTACACGTACGTGTTCTCCAGCAAGGACGATTACGAGCAGTTCGTCTCCGACGTCGAGAAGGCCGGCCTGAGCGACGACTACACCGTCTCCTCCGCCGACGTGGAACAGTACGAGTCCAGCCTCGTGCCACTCGACAACCTCGCGCAGTTCGCGCTGACCCTGCTGTGGATCGTGCTCGGCGTGGGTGCGGTGGTGCTCGTGGTGCTCACCCTGTTCAACGTGCGCGAACGCAAGTACGAGGTCGGCGTGCTCACGGCGATCGGCGTGAAGAAGGTCAAGGTGGCGGCGCAGTTCACGTTCGAGCTGCTCGTGGTCACGATGATCGGCCTGGCGCTCGGCGCGGCGGGCGGCGCGGTCGCCTCGGTGCCGGTGTCGAACCAGCTGCTGGCCGCGCAGGTCGAGCAGCAGGAATCGCAGGCGTCCAGCCAGAACGCGCAGTTCGGCCGCGATATGCAGGGGCCGGGCGCGCAGGGTGGCTCGTCGGACAGCTCGTCCGCCTCGTCGAGCAGCTCGTCCGATTCCGATTCATCTTCCGACTCGTCCAGCTCGTCGCCCTCCGAATCGAACTCGAACAATGCTCCGAGCCAGCCGAGCGGCAACGGACCGCGCGGCATGATGGGCCAGGCCGTGAACTACGTCTCCAGCGTGAACGCGACCGTGAACCTCAAGATCGTCGGCCAGCTCCTGCTCATCGGCCTCGGCCTGACCTTGGTCGCCGCACTCGTCGCCGTCGTATTCGTCATGCGCTACGAGCCGCTGCAGATCCTCGCGGACCGCTCGTAATTTCCCGGCTCACGGCTCCCCTCCCGCCGAGGGGAGCCCACCCATCACACTTCATCACACAAGGACTGTCATCATGACCGAACCAACCCCCATCCTCGAACTCGACAACGTCAGCTACTCGTACACCAAAGGCGGCAAGAAGGTGCTGAACGGCATCAGCCACACCTTCCGCACCGGCGAGGTGTATTCGATCACCGGCCCGTCCGGCGCGGGCAAGACCACGATGCTCTCGCTCATCTCGGGCCTGACTTCCCCCACCGGCGGCAAGGTCGTCTACAACGGCAAGGACCTCGCCAAGCAGGACCGCTACGACTATCGCAGCCACGACATCGGCGTGATCTTCCAGAGCTTCAACCTGCTGCCGCAGCTGACGGTGGCGGAGAACATCATCCTGTCGATGGACGCTTCGGGCAAGACGTTCGGCAAGCCGAAGAAGGACATCGCGGTGCAGCTGCTCGAACAGGTGCATCTGCCGGCCGAATACGCGAACGAGCGCATCCTGCACCTGTCGGGCGGCGAGCAGCAGCGCGTGGCGATCGCCCGGGCGTTGAGCTACGACCCGAAGGTCGTGGTGGCGGACGAGCCGACCGGCAACCTTGACATGGCCACGCAGGACGACATCATGTCGATCTTCCGGTCGCTGGCCCACGACGAGGACCGCTGCGTGATCATCGTCACCCACAGCCCCGAGGTGGCCGCAGCCTCCGACGAGGTGTTCGAACTGGCCCCGTTGCGCCGCCATCGCTGACCGGGTTTGCGCGCATGCCATAACTCCTTGCGAGAACATGTTCTCGCAAGGAGTTTGCCGTTTGAGAGGCAGATTTGTCCCTTCGCTCAAGTCGGTTTGACGATCGAGAGGCTAGACGTTTGTCTTAGCCCCATTATTGAAACGGTTACATACCGTTCTTCAACCGATATTTGGGGTCGGCGGAGCGATTGACAGCCTCTCGATCGTCAAGCCGACCCAGACGACTCACGATATCAGCCTCTCAATCGTCAAACAGGGTTTGGCAGACATCGACGCCGATGTCTGCCAGCGTTACGAGAGCAACGGCTGGTTCCAGAAGCCGGTCTTGATGGCGACCGCCAGCGCGAACACCGGCACGACCACGGCGATCACATAGCCGACCGCATCGATCGCGTGCAGGCGGGAGACGCGGGCCTGCGAGCGCGGCCGGTCCGAGCCGAAGCCGCGGGCCTCCATCGCGGTGGCGAGTTTGGTGGCGCGGCGGATCGAAAGCACCAGAAGGCCGAAGGCCTGCGCCATCGCACGCTTGACCGCGCCTTCGTCGCCGAGGCCGCGCGACCGGCGCGACAGGCCCAATGCGCGCCAGTCGTCCTGCAGGAGGGTGAACATGCGCATGCCGGCCAGGCCGCCGTATACGAAGCGGGACGGCAAGTGCACGAGCTGGACGAGCCCGTCGGCCAGATCGGTCGGGTCGAGGCCGAGGATGAGGATGACCGAGGGCATGGCGATGGCGAGCACGCGCAGGAACATCGCGCAGCCGAGGTACAGGGAGCCTTGCGTGACGTGGATGACGCCAAGTTGGAAATAACTCGCGCCGGATGCCTGGCCGTACAGGACGATGGAGATGAACGCGCCGGCCGCGCCGACCCAGATCGGCCAGGTCTTGCGGCACACGGCGAGCGGGTTCACGCCGCCGATCCACAGCAGCGCGAATTCGAGGCCGAGTGCGATGGATGCGCTCACCACGTCGAGGCTGAAGAACATGGGGATGCACATGATCAGGCCCATCGCGAAACGGGTGACCGGGTTGAGTTTGGCGACGAACCATGACGGCGACGCCGGTTTGGCCGCCTCCACGCGTTCGTTCGTCGGCGTGACGTGCACGGTCGCGACGATGTCTCCGTCATGGGAGTCCGCCCCATCCACGTCATTTCGACCGGAGCGGAGCGGAGCGGAGAAATCTTTCCGCCCATCATCACCCGAACGAAGATTTCTCGACTCGCTACACTCGTTCGAAATGACAGGATGGGAGGCTCCCTCATCACGAGTGACAGGACGGGAGCCATGCTCGCGCGAAATGCCAATGCGCAATCCGTCCTGCGTGAACATGATGCGGCGGGCTCCGAGCGCCTCGACGAGCGGTTCGTCGTGCGTGACCATGATGACGGCGGAGCCTTCGTCTCGTGCGATGGCGATGAGCCGCATCATTTCGGTCCATGTGGCGAAATCCTGGCCGAACGTGGGTTCGTCCATGATGAGCACGCGCGGCGCGGCGGCCAGCATGGATGCGACCGAGAGCCTCCGTTTTTCGCCGCCCGAGAGCGTGTACGGGTTGGCGGGTGCGAAGCGGGTCAGGCCGAGCCGGGCGAGCATGTCGTCGGCGATGCGGTTCGCGTCCTCGTCCGTCTTGCCCATCGATGTGGGGCCGAGCGCCACTTCGGCGCGCACGCTCGCCGTGGCGAACTGGTGCTCCGGTTCCTGGAACACCATGCCTACGCGCCCCAGCAGTTCGCGGCTCTTCCATTCATGCGGGTCGTCGCCGCGCCCGTCCGGCACCATGCCGGCGCCCACACGCACATGCCCCGCGATCGGCGGCAGCAGTCCTGCCAAGGTGAGCGCGAGCGTGGATTTTCCCGCGCCGTTCGGCCCCATGAGCGCATACACCTCGCCGCCGTGGAACTCGAGGTTCACGTGTTCGCCGAGCGCCTTGCCACGACCGAACGAGAGGTCGTCGGCGCGCAGCACCGGCTCGCCGGCATGTTCGGGGTCGATATGGGATGCCGGGTTCAGCGGCCGCATTGCCCCGTCCGGGTCGCGATACTCAGTGGGGATGCGACGGCCGGGCACCCACGCGCCGCCGGCCGCGAGCACGTCGCCGACCGTGGAGAACACCTCGTCGGGCGTGCCGTCGGCGATCACGCCGCCGGTCAGATCGTCCGGGTCGGGTTTGCCGAGCACGATCACCCGGTCGATCAGGTCGAGCCACACGTCGATGTGATGTTCGACGACGATCATCGTCTCATGCGTGCGCTCGAGCACCTGCTTGACCGCGTCATGCACCTCGCGCACGCCGGCCGGGTCGAGGTTCGCGGTCGGTTCGTCGAGCAGCAGCAGTCCCGGATGCATGGCGAGCACGCCGGCCAATGCGAGCCGCTGACGCTGGCCGCCGGACATGTGTTGCGTGGATCGGTCGAGCGCAAGGTCGCCGAGCCCGACGATATCCAATGATTCGTGCACGCGTTTCCAGATCTCGTCGCGCGGCACGCCGAGGCTTTCGCAGCCGAATGCGGCGTCGTCGCCGACCCGTTCGAGGATGATCTGCGAATCGGGGTCCTGCAATACCAGTCCGGCGCGGCCTCGCGCGGCACGAGCGTCCATGCCGTCAACGGTGAGCGTGCCTTCCTCTTCGCCGTCGTCGGCACCGCCGAGCACGCCGGCGAGCGCGGCCATCAGCGTCGATTTGCCCGCGCCGGACGCGCCAAGCAGCAGCACGCGCTCGCCGGGACGGATGTCGAAGTCTACGTGTCGCAGCGCGAAGTCGCGCCGCGTGGTGTGCCGCCATCCCCAGCCGCGAGCGCTGACCGCCGCCGGCGCGATGCCGGTTTGCGGAGTCGATGCGATGGCAGACATGGTATCGGCCGTGATGTCAGACGCACCGTCGGCCACAGGATCAGCAAGGGAAGAACCGGTCATCGAGTGCTCGACCATTGGATCGCGCCTTTCCTCTGGGACGCCGGCCTGAGGGCCGAACGCCAACGAATATCAGGCACGGGAAGGCGACGTCCGTGCGCCGGCATTACCCGGTCACGTTCAATCGGTCGGGACGCATCCCATCTCAGCCATGCCGTTGCGGTCAGTATCCGCAACCGTTCACAGCTCCCGTGTCAACCCCACGAGCATAACCCATCCCGAGACCAATATCCGTTTCCACCTTCACGCCGACCGATTGCGGGGCAAATCTCTGGCATAGTCAGTAACTCGCTCCACCAGCAGCCCCGCCGCGGGGCAGCCCCGGATAAGTTCAGTGACTTGCCCCGTTTAGAGGGTCGTTTGCGGGGCAATTCCCGGATATCTTCGGCGCTTTGCCTCGCTTAGACGGATGATTGCGGGGCAGATCACTGATGTCATGCACGACTCGCCCCGCTAGGACGGTCGGTTGCGGGGCAGATCACCGACGATGTCCGCGATTTGCCCCGCAGCCGGCCACCAACCGCCTACTTGCCGAGTTTGGCGAGCAGGAGCGCCTCGGTGATGACGTTGTGCTTTAAACCGTAGAGGCTGATGGACTCATTCGGGCTGTGCGCGTTGGCCTTCGGGTCCTCCGGGCCGGTGACGAGCACCTGCGCGGACGGGAAGATGCGCTGCAGTTCGGGGATGAACGGGATGGAACCACCCTGGCCCTGGTTGATCGGTTCCACGCCGAACGCCTCGCGCATGGCCTCGAGCGCGTCCTTGGTGGCCTCCGCGTTCGGGTCCATCGCCCAACCCATGCCGTTGTCGGTGGGCTTGACCTCGACCTCGGCGCCGAACGGGGCGTGCTCGCGCAGGAAGTCCGCGAGCGCGGCCTGCGCCTCTTCGGGACGCTGGCCCGGCGCGGTGCGCAGGGACAGGCGGAACGTGGTTTCGGGGGCGATCACGTTGAACGAGCCTTCGACCGGGTGCGCGTCGAAGCCGATCACGGTGATGCTCGGCTTGGTCCACAGGCGCGAGGCGAGCGATCCGGTGCCGGCGAGACGATAGCCGTCGACCACGCCCGCGTCGGCGCGCACGCCGCCCTCGTCCACGTCCTGCTGCAAGCCGCCGACCGGCTCCTGCGCGAGCACGCCGGGGATGGCGAGGTCGCCGTTGGCGTCGTACATGGAGGCGATGAGCATCGCGGCGAGCGTGTTCGCGTCGAGGATCGGGCCGCCGTACTGGCCGGAGTGGACTGGATGGGTCAGGGACCGCACGGTCACGTCCACGCCGGTGTTGCCGCGCAGGGAGGTGGTCAGTGACGGGATTTCCGCGGACCAGTTGCCCGAGTCGGCGACGATGATCACGTCGGATTCGAAGTCGCTCTTGTGCTCCTCTATGAACGGGATGAAGCTGGCGGAACCCATCTCCTCCTCGCCTTCGATGAACACCTTGATGTTCACCTTGAGATCGTCGCCCAGGGCCTTGAGCGCGCCGGAGTGGATGGCGATGCCGCCGCCGTCGTCCGCCGAGCCGCGGCCGTACAGGCGGTCGCCGACGGTGGTGGCGACGAACGGGTCGGTGTCCCACGCGGACGCGTCCGGCACGGGCTGCACGTCGTGGTGCGCGTAGAGGAGCACGGTCGGGGCCGCCGGGTCGACGATGTGCGAGCCGATGACCTCCCATGCGCCGGGCGTGCCATCCGGATTGTGCGACTGGACGACCTTCGCGTCGACGCCGACCTCGCGCAGCTCCTCGGCCACGAATTCGGCGGAACGCTTCATATGTTCTCCAGTGATGCCCTGTGCGGAGACGGATTTGAGCGCGATCTTGCGTCCGAGCAGATCGACGATGCGTCCGAAGTCGGCTTCGACGCGCGAACGGATCTCATCGGCGGTGACTGATGCCATGATGCTCCTTTATATAGTGCGTGCAAACGGTATGTCTCAAGCCATTGTAGCGGCCCGGCCGCGGGCCGGCCGCGTCGAGGCGTGGCCGTACTGTGGGCTGACATGACATGGAATCCATTCAAGAAGAAGGAAGAAGCCGATCAGCCCGCGGACGCGCAGGCCAAGGCCGCTGCCGCGAAGTCCCCGCAGGAGAAGAAGGGTCGACCGACTCCGAAGATGAAGCAGGCGCAGGCGCAGAACATCCGCCCGCTGGTGCCGGCCGACCGCAAGGCCAGCGCAAAGGAGGCCAAGGCCCGCATCCGCGCCCGTGAGGACGCCGAGTACGAGGCGATGCAGAAGGGCGATGTGGCCCACATGCCGAAGGCCGAGCGTCTGCCGTGGCGCATCTACATCCGCGATTACGTGGACGCACGTTTCAACCTGGGCGAGTTCTTCATTCCGGTGGCCGTGGTCATCATGTTCGCGTCGATTCTGGTGACGACCGTGGCGCCGCAGCTGTCGCTGCCGCTCATGATCCTCATGTACGTGTACCTGTTCGCCGTGATCATCGACGTGTGGCTGATGTGGCGCAAGCTCAAGGTGAAGCTGGTCGAGAAGTTCGGCGAGCGTTCCGTCGCCAAGGGCATGCGTTCCGGCTCGTACGCGTGGAGCCGCGCGATTCAGGTGCGCCGCTGGAGGCTGCCGAAGCCGCGCTATCCCAAGCGCGGGCACTTCCCCGAGTGATCGTTATGGCTCCCTTCATGGGAGCCATTTTTGTTATTCGTTTTTTCTTGACCCCTCAGCCGTAGGGGCCAAGAAACAGCAAGGAGGCACAACGTGGAACAGCGTGTGGAACAATTTGACATCGCGATCGTCGGAGCCGGTCCAGGAGGCTATTCGACCGCGCTGCGCGCCGCGCAACTGGGACGCACGGTCGCGCTGATCGAACGCGACGCGACGCTCGGCGGCACGTGCCTCAACCGCGGCTGCATTCCGTCGAAGGCGCTCATCACCGCCACGCACACGATCGACACCGTGCATCGCGCGGCCGAGCTTGGCGTGAACGCGTCGGTCGACGGCATCGACTTCGGCCGACTGCACGACTATCGTCTGCACATCGTCGACACGATGACCAAGGGCCTGGCCGGACTGCTCGCGCACCGCGGCGTGACGGTCTTCCACGGCGAGGTCACCGGACTGGACGATACGCCGGCCGGCGCGCCATCAGCCGATCCGACACAGCCCGTGCCCTCACAATCCTCCCCCGCCCAACACACGCTCACCGTCACCGGCCGCGACGGCTCCCCCGTCGAACGGTTCATCAAGGCCGGTGTTCCCCAGCCGCTCGAGCCGATCGTCACGATCTCGGCGAACGAGGTCGTCGTCGCGACCGGTTCGCGTCCACGTCCGCTGCCGGGCATCGACTTCCGCGGCGCGCTCATCGACTCCACGCAGGCGCTCGAACTCGACGAGTTCCCGGCCAGCGCGGTCATCATCGGTTCAGGCGCGGTCGCGCTCGAATTCGCGTCCATGTGGGCGACGGCCGGCTGCGACGTGACGCTGCTCATCCGCAAGGACCGCGTGCTGTCGAACTGGGATCGGCGCGCGGCGGTCACGCTCACGCGAGAGCTGAAGCGGCATGGCGTGAAGATCGTCACGCACACGTCCGTCACGCAGGTCGATACCGGGGCGAACCTCGGCGCGACCGTGCACTACACGCGGCAGACCAGTGCCGATCAGTCCGAGCAGCTGACGGTGTGGGGCGAGATCGCGCTGGCCGCGATCGGTCGCGACCCGATCACCGACGCCGGTTGGATCGCGCGGAGCGGACTTACGCTGGATAATGCCGGCATGGTCGTCACCGACGACTTCGGACGCACGAACCTGCCAGGCGTGTGGGCGCTCGGCGACATCACCGAAGGCCCCGCGATGGCGCATCGCGCGTTCGAACAGGGCATCGTCGTGGCCGAATCGATCGCCGGACTCAATCCGAAGCCGGTGGACGATACGACGGTGCCGCAGGTCGTGTTCTCCTCACCGGAAGCGGCGAGCGTCGGCCTGACGCTTGATCAGGCGCAGTCTCGCGACGATCTGGAGTCCGTGTCGGAGACCGTGTATCCGATGCTCGGCAACGCCCGCATGCTCATGTCCGGTTCCGCCGGTTCGCTGTCGATCGTGTCGGGCACGTATGCGTCCGATCCGGATACGCCGGTCGTGCTCGGCGTGCATATCATCTCGCCGCTGGCGTCCGACCTGATCGCGGAGGCCGAACAGATCGTCGGCAACCGGGTGCCGCTAAGCGAGGCGGCGCGGCTCATCCATCCGCATCCCACGTTCTCCGAAACGCTCGGCGAGGCGCTGCTCAAGGCCGACGGGAGACCGCTGCACACGCGCTGACGTGCCACGGCGGATACCGCGGTGGCACGGCCCTGTCGGGGCAATGGTGCTGGTAAAGTGGTGAGATAGTGTGTCAACCCTTGGAAAGGTAAAGGAATTACATGGCTGAGAAGGAAGCGAAGCCGAAGAAGACCGGCTTTTTCTCGCGAATGGGCACGACGATCGACCAGATCAAGCAGATCTACAAGTACACGGCCGCGGAAGACAAGTCACTGCCGTGGCTGATCGCCGGCGTCGTCGCCGCGCCGATCGTGCTGTTCATCATTCTGGGCATCGTGTTCCACTGGTCGGTGCTCTCGTGGATCTTCCTGATGATCACCGCGATCATGCTCGCCATGCTGTTCGCCACCATGATGCTCACCAACCGTGCCGACAAGGTCGGCTACGCCAAGCTCGAAGGCCGTCCGGGCGCGGCGGTCAGCGTGCTCAAGAACATCAACAAGGCCGGTTTCAACTTCCCCGAGCAGCCGGTGTGGGTTGATCCGAGGACCAAGGACATGATCTGGCGCGGCACCGGATACAACGGCATCTACCTGCTCGGCGAAGGCGACTACGAGCGCGTCAAGCATGCGATGAACCGTCAGGAGCAGAGCATCAAGGGCGTCACCGCCGGCTCGAAGATCCCGGTCTACCGCATCTACGTGGGCACCGGCGCGAACCAGACCCGTCTCAAGGACCTGCGCAAGACCGTCGTCAAGCAGAAGGCGTACCAGCCCAAGTCCCAGCCGACCGGCTGGTGGGACACGATGTGGTACAAGATCAAGCCGACCACGCGCTTCATCCTTACCAAGAGCGAGCTGGAGACGCTGAACAAGCGTCTTGACACGCTGCAGACCAAGGCTGGCTACGGTATTCCGAAGGGCATCGACCCGACGCGCCCGCAGCGCGTGAGCCGTCGCGCCATGCGCGGCCGCTGATCTTGAGTCCAACTTTTTAGGGGTTGCGATCATTGCGATCGCAACCCTTTTTTCGTACCATCCGTGTCGTAGCGGGATTTCGCAGCCATTCACCGCCACGTCACCGCTCCCCTGATCTCACTAATCGAACACGTCCGTGACCGCTCACGTAACATGTCGTAACACGGCAATCGCATGATTCCGCGGCACAGCCCGTCCACACATCGTCGATTCGCCGTCTCGAAACATTCTCGTAACCGAAACGACGAGCGGGCGAAACGCACGTTCCTAGACTGTAAGCCTGTAAGTAACTTCACGAAAGGAGCGGTCCCGTGACCGAACTCAAGTCCAAGGAAGACGCCGAGGCCCTTATCAACAAGGAAGGCATCGAGTATGTCTCCGTCCGTTTCACTGATCTGATCGGCGTGCAGCAGCACTTCACCGTGCCGGCGAGCGAGTTCCTCAAGGACGCGTTCACCGACGGCATGCCGTTCGATGGTTCCTCCGTCGAAGGCTTCCAGGCCATCAACGAGTCCGACATGAAGCTCGTGCCGGACGTCACGACCGCCTTCGTCGATCCGTTCCGCAAGCACAAGACCCTCGACGTGGCCTTCTCCATCGTCGACCCGCTGACCGACGAGCCGTACTCGCGCGACCCGCGTCAGGTCGCCGGCAAGGCCGAGGCCTATCTGAAGTCCACCGGCATCGCCGACACCGCGTCCTTCGCGCCGGAGGCCGAGTTCTTCATCTTCGACAAGGTCCGCTACGAGAACTCCATGCAGCGTTCCTTCTACGAGGTCGACTCCATCGAGGCCCCGTGGAACACCGGCCTTGACACCGAAGAGGACGGCACCCCGAACATCGCGTTCAAGAACCGCGTCAAGCGCGGCTATTTCCCGGTTCCGCCGATCGACCACACCCAGGACCTGCGCGACGACATGGTCGCCAACCTGCAGAAGGTCGGTCTGATCCTCGAGCGTTCCCACCACGAGGTCGCCGGCGCCGGCCAGCAGGAGATCAACTACCGCTTCAACTCCCTGCAGCACGCGGGCGACGACCTGATGAAGTACAAGTACGTCGTGCACGAGACCGCCGCTCTGGCCGGCAAGGCCGCGACCTTCATGCCGAAGCCGCTCGCCGGCGACAACGGCACCGGCATGCACTGCCACCAGTCCCTGTGGAAGGATGGCAAGCCGCTGTTCTACGATGAGAAGAACTACGGTGGCCTCTCGGACATCGCCCGTTGGTACATCGGCGGCCTGATCAAGCACTCCTCCTCCGTGCTGGCCTTCACCAACCCGTCGCTGAACTCCTACCACCGTCTGGTCCCGGGCTTCGAGGCCCCGGTCAACCTCGTGTACTCGGCCCGCAACCGTTCCGCGGCCATCCGTATCCCGCTGGCCGGCACCTCCCCGGCTGCCAAGCGTATCGAGTTCCGCGCTCCGGACCCGTCCTGCAACCCGTTCCTGGCCTTCTCCGCCCAGCTCATGGCTGGCCTGGACGGCATCCTCAACCACATCGAACCGCCGGAGCCGGTCGACAAGGACCTCTACGAGCTGCCGCCGGAAGAGCACGCCGGCATCAAGCAGGTCCCGAGCTCGCTCGCCGAGGCGATGGACGCCCTTGAGGCCGACCACGACTTCCTGACCGCCGGCGACGTGTTCACCGACGACCTGATCGAGACGTGGATCGACATCAAGCGCGGCGAGATCGATCAGGCCCGTCTGGCCCCGACCCCGCTGGAGTACGAGCTGTACTTCCACATCTGATCCTTATGATCTGATGGTGTGATCTGAAGAAGCCCCCGACCGATATTAATCGGCCGGGGGCTTCTTGCGCTTTGTGACGTGGAGCGTGACAGGGAGCGCATCGGTCTGATATATCCATGTTCAAAACGTTGAAAAATCAACCTTTTGAACACACAACCAAAACCGCACGCCGCGCCCGGTCACGCTCCGCGTTACAAAATGGCGCGAGATGGGTATCCCACGCCGGTCAGCGCATCAGTCGTTCGGCGAGCGCGCGGAATTCCCGGCCGATGCCGTCGGTCCGCAACGCGCCTTCGGGCGTGAGCACGGCCGGCCGGCCACCCTCCCCCGTCTCGCGCAGTTCCGGTTCGAGCGGCAGCTGGGCCATAAGCGGCACATCGTAGCCGAGCGCGTCGGTGAGCTGCTCGCTCACCCGCTGGCCGCCGCCTTCGCCGAAGATGCGCAGTTTTTCGCCTTTGTGTTCGTACCAGCTCATGTTCTCGACCACGCCGCGCACCTTCATCGGCACCTGCAACGCGACCAGACCAGACCGCACGGCCACATCGGACGCGCTCGGCTGCGGGGTGGTGACGACCACGAGTTCGGCGTTCGGCAACGTCTGCGCCACGGAGATCGCCATGTCGCCGGTGCCGGGCGCGAGGTCGAGCAGCAGCACGTCCGGTTCGCCCCACCACACGTCGGCGAGGAACTGTTCCAAAGACCGCTGCAGTCGCGGGCCACGCCACAGGATCGCCCGGTCGGCGCCCGCGAACATGCCGATCGAGATCAGCTTGACGCCCCACGCGGTCACCGGCATAAGCATGCCGTTCAGGTTCGTGGGCTGCGTGTGCACGCCGAACAGTTTCGGCAGCGAGAAACCGTAGATGTCCGCATCGATGGCGGCCGTGTCGTATCCGAGCGCGGCGAACGTGGCGGCGAGGTTCGCGGTGACCGACGACTTGCCGACGCCGCCCTTGCCGGAAGCGATCGCAAAGATGCGCGTCTTGATGCCGGGTTTGTTGAACGGGTTCTGCTTGCGTTCGGCCTTGAGATCGGCGACGAGGTCGGCGAGCTTGTCGTGGCTCATCGACGTGACCTCGATGTGCGGGGTGAGGCTCGCGTCCGGGTAGGAGGCGACCGCGCCGTTGATCTGGTTGGTGATCGTCTCCGAGAGCGGGCAGCCGGGCACGGTCAGTTCGACTTGGATGGTCACGTCATAGGCCGGCTGGCCGTCGGCCGTCGACTCGGCCGCATCTGCCGGCACCGCGTTGATCGCCGCGATCATGCCCAGATCGGTGACCGACCGTCCCAGTTCGGGGTCGATGACTCTGCTGAGCCGGTCATAGATGGCCGCCTCAATATGCCGGGTGTCTGCTGTCATATGTCGTCCTCCTTATTGCCTCACCTAGACTAGCGTGAGATCGCGCGGCATGCCAGAGGCAGTCCCCCGGTTCCCGGGATTGGGCTCGCGCATCCCGGGAACCGGAAAACTCACATTTGCGCACAAACGCACATAGCACTTTGGCGGAAAACAGCGGATTTAAACCAGCAAACCGCACATACCCAGTTCCCGGGATTTCCAGCCCACAATCCCGGGAACCAGAGAGATCATATAAACACCTTGGCCAGTCCCAGCAGACGCATCTGTCGCTCCATCATCAGCCTGATGACCTGCACGATCCGCTGACGCGCAATATCATCAACCAGATCGGCCGCCGTGACCAATATGGTCTCCCAGCCAGCCAATCTCAGTCTGTTGAGCCGTCTGGCATCCGCACGCATCTGACCGGCACCGGCATGATATCCACCCTGATACTCTATGCCAAGCTTGATATCCGGATACGCTATATCTATGAAGCAGTAATCGTTCGGCCCAAACACAACGCGATGATTGACCGACGGCGTGCCCAGTCCATTCCTCATGACCAGAACATAGACTTGGGATTCCGGAGGCGAGTCTGTATTCGCCGCGAGAAACGGCGCTATGCTCAGGCATTTCGTACGCCCTTGGAATCCTTTGACATCCGTTGCATACCGTACGAGATCGTCTATGGAGGCGACCCTACGGCGACGATCCCTGCATGCAAATGATCCTGCGATAACCGCCAGACTCTCCTCGCTGCAATATCGAGACATCTGCGCCCATGTCATGGCCGGACGCGTCACACCATAGGTGTCTGTCTGCTGAATCAGGAACCTGCCTTTCCACGAGTGCGTAATCACGTTGTCGTACCGACGTCGCCTGGATTTATCTGCAAAAACGATGTGATGCCGGTCGACGGACAGTCCGCAGTCAGGAGGCGGGGATGTACCCCAATACTCCAGTGCGCTGCAGTGCGAAAATACGGGGACGATATCCAGATCAGCTGCAAGGACGGCACACTGACCTCGACGTTGCTGCATCAGTTGCAGCGCCTCATCGTACATGAAAGAACTCATGCGGCGAGGCTACAGGCCGACGGCCAATCAGGCAAGCCCAACCGGGGTATGTGGTCGAACGCTCGAGTTATCCACATAAGCTGGTTCCCAAGATCGGACGGAACAATCCCGGGAACCGGCAAACTCACATTTATGCACAAACGCACATAGCACTTTGGCGGAAAATAGCGGATCTGCCCCAACAAACCACACATACCCAGTTCCCGGGATCTCCTGCCCCACAATCCCGGGAACCGACAGCGGACGATCAGACCTCGCCCGATGCCAGCAGCGTGGCGAACTGGGCCTCGTCGAGCATGGGGATGCCGAGCTCCTCGGCCTTGGCGGCCTTGGAACCGGCGTTGGCGCCGACGACCACGTAGTCGGTCTTTTTGCTGACCGACCCGGCCGCCTTGCCGCCGCGTTCGATGATCGCCTCCTTGGCGGAGTCGCGCGAGTAGCCTTCCAGCGAACCGGTCACGACGACGGTTTTGCCGGCTAGGGTCTGCGGCAGGTCGCTCACCTCGGCCGCGCCCACACCCACGCCGGCACGCTTCCACGCGTCGAGCACGGCACCGCGCCAATTGCCCGGCTCGCGCGCCTCGGCGAACCATGTCACCACGGACTGAGCGATCTCCGGCCCGATACCGTCGATGGCGGACAGATCCTCCTCACTCGCCTGCTCGATCGCGTCCAGCGAGCCAAAAGCAGAGGCGATAAGCCGCGCGGTGGGCGGGCCGAGCCGGCGGATGGACAGCGCGACGAGCACGCGCCACAGGTCGGCGTGGCGTGCCTTGTCCATTTCGTCGAACATCTTGCGCGTGTTCTCACCGGGCCGGATGATGACCGGCACGTCGGTCTCGCCCGTACGCGTGGTCTTGTGGTCGACGCGCACGACGACCGCGTCGGCCGGCACGTCATAGTCTGGATAGATCGCGTCGGCCTCGGCCGTTGTCTCGCCGCGCTCGGCCAACTGCTTGGCCGTGAGCCTCTTCGTCGCAGTGGGCGCGGTCCAGAACGCGGGCACCTGATGCCACAGCCCCGAGCCGCCGATCCGCTTGCGCACCTTCTTCTTGCGCCCGTCGGCGTCAACCGTCTCATGCACTTCGATGATCGCGGCCTCGCGCCACACGCGCACGTCTCGCAAATCCGCGGCGGTCAGATCGAACAGTCCGGCTTCGCTGGAGAGCGCCGGCGTCTGCACGGGTGGCAGTTCCAGCCCTGCGACCGGGTCGTACGGGTCCGGCTCCTCGCCCGGTTTGACGAGAATCTCGGTGATGTTCGGCGCGTAGGTCGCGACCGTATCCGGCCGGTTCTCCTCCGGATTGGTCAAGGCGATGGCCGACTGGTCGCCCAGATGCTCGATGTCGAACGCCTTGCGCGAAGCGAGGTTGATGATGCGTTCGGTCAGCTGCGCGGGGCAGCTTTCCACGTTCGGGCAGCGGATGTCCTTGTCGCCTTCCTTGGCCGGCGCGAGTTTCGCCCCGCACGATGGGCAGACCGAAGGCATGACGAACTCGCGCAGCTTGTCCTCGCGCCCCTTGCGGCGTTCCAGCACCGGCCCGACCAGTTCGGGGATCACGTCGCCGGCTTTGCGCACGACGACCGTGTCGCCGATGAGCACGCCCTTGCGTTTGACTTCGGACGGGTTGTGCAGCGTGGTTCGCGCGACGGTCGAGCCGGCCACGTACACGGGCTTCAGGACGGCGACCGGCGTGACACGTCCGGTGCGGCCGACCTGCACGGTGATGTCGAGCAGTTCGGTGTTAACCTCCTCGGGCGGGTACTTGTAGGCGATCGCCCAGCGCGGCGCGCGCGATGTCGCGCCGAGCGCACGCTGAAGACCGAGGTCGTCGACCTTGACGACGATGCCGTCGAGCGCGTGCTCGATGTCGCCGCGATGCTCGCCGTAGTAGTCGATCATGTCGAGGATCTGCCGGAAGTTCGTGACGGTGCGGTTGTGCGGCGAGACCGGCACGCCCCACTTGGTGTACAGTTCGTACGCCTCGGACTGGTCGTTGACCACGTCGTGCGAGCCGGCGGCGCGCCCCGCGCCCCAGCGCAGCGTGCCGATGCCGTGCGCGTAGAAGCTGAGTCGCCTGGTCGCGGTGATGCGAGGGTCCTTCTGGCGAAGCGAGCCGGCGGCCGCGTTGCGCGGGTTGGCGAACGGGGCGCGGCCGGCGTCCTCCTGTTCGTCGTTCAACGTGCGGAAATCGTCCCAGCGCATGAACACCTCGCCGCGGATCTCCACGAATTCGGGGATGTCTTCGGCCGGGCCTCCGAGGTTCGCGGGGATGGAGCCGATGGTGCGCACGTTCAGGGTGATGTCCTCGCCGGTCACGCCGTCTCCGCGCGTGAGTCCCTGTTCGAGCACGCCGTTGCGGTAGATGAGGTTCAACGCGAGGCCGTCGATCTTGACCTCGCAGCTCATCGGCAGCGGCTTGGATTCGGGCCAGTCGAGGTCGCGGATGACCGAATCGTACCAGTCTCGCAGTTCCTCGATCGAGAACACGTCGTCGAGGCTCATCATGCGCGACGGATGACGTACGGACGCGAAGTCGTTGGAGAACGTGCCGCCGACACGATGCGTGGGACTCTGCGGCGAGTCAAGCGACGGGAATTCGGCCTCGAGACGCTGCAGGCAGCGCAGCCGCGCGTCATAGGCGGCGTCGGACGAGACGGGCGAGTCGTCGATGTAGTAGGCGATCTGGTCTGATTCGACCCATGCGGCCACCCGCGCCCACAGTCGCGCGGCGGCCTCGGACGACATCGCGGCGACGTCGAGCCGGTCGAGCCGCATCGCGTCGTCGTCGGTCGGCTGCAACGCGGCGATCCACGGCTCGCTGCCGGGCGCGAACCGGTTCAGACCGGTGTCCTCCACCACGGCCGGAGCAGCGGCGTCACCGCCGTCGCCGTTCGCGGGCGTGTCAAAATCCCATGCCAGTTGTTCGTCCGTCATGTACCCTCCATAATGATCGATCGCACACCAGTCTACCGGTGGACGTGCAAAGTTTGTCCGCGCCGAACTGAGGGTTGCCCGGTTTCGGCTGGGATTGTTCGGTGTACCCTCAGAGATCGACTGGTATTTTGCTGGATTTAATGTGATGGGTTTGACGCTCCCTCAGTCAACCTACGGTTGACAGCTCCCTCAGCCGAGGGAGCCGAGAATAACAACGCGTCGGTTTAGGTCCGACAAAGTACTAGTGGTCTGTCGGATTTAATGTGATGGGTCTGACGCTCCCTCAGTCAAACTACGGTTGACAGCTTCCTCGGCCGAGGGAGCTGAGAATGACAATGCGCCAATTTAAGCCCAGCAGAGTATTAGACTGACATTACCGGCCAAAGGAGGCTCACATGGACATCCCCACCATTCTGCTGTTCGTTCTGCTGGAGATCGTGCTGATCGCGATCGGCATCGGCTGCCTGTTCGCGCCGAACACGATGTGGCGCATCGAGCATGTCCTGAGCGTGCGTGGCGGTGAGCCGACCGACTTCTATATCACGATGACCAGGATCGGCGGCGTCATAGCGTTGGTCGCCGCCGTCATCCTGCCGTTCCTGCCGATGATCCTCCACTGACGTTCAGCGGTGCGGCCGCCGTGAACCAGCCGCACCGCCGCCGTTCACGCGTTGAGCGAGCGCAGGAACTGGGCCTGGATCACGTCCATGCCGGTGGCGTCCTCGTCGGCCATGCGTCCGCATGCCACCGACAGCGTGCGCGCGGGCACGAACATGCCCTCGTCCACGCTCACGCGCGCCGCATCACTGATGATCGTCCCGACCTCGCTGTGCGGCCAGACCGGCAGATCGTGCGCGGCAAGCACCGACTTGGCCGCCTCGACGCTGTCGGGCACGGGGATGCACTGCGAGTCGGCGCGCGCCACGAGTTCGCGCAGCTCGCCTTCCAACGCGCCGATCTGGCCGGGCGCGATATGGTCGCTCATGATGTATGCGGCCGCGGCGGTCGCGAACTGGTCGTGCATCCACTCGCAGTAGGCGAGCCGGTAGTAGGCGAACGCGGCGTCGTCACGGTCGAGCGCGACGCGCAGCGCGTTCAGGCATGCCGCCCGCGCCGAATCCCAATCCTCGAGCCGCGCGAGCTGCACGGCGAGTTTCAGATGCGACAACGGGTAGGACGGCGCGTAGGACACCATCGCGTTCAGATGCGGCAGCGCGGCCTTCGCGCCCTTGATCTGCGCGAGGATGTCGGCTATCTCCATGTGCGAGTAGAACAGGTTGTCCGGGATGAGCACGGTCTGCTCCCCCGGCGTGGCGAACAGCCGGTTGTAGACCACGCGTTCGGCGTACGAGTTGAAGTACCGCGGCACGCCGGCGTTGTTGGCGTACATGAGATCCTGTCGTTCGATTTCGGCTTCGACGATGTCGATCGCCTTCTCGATCTGGCCGGAGAACAGCAGATCGTGCGCCTTGGAGCGTTCGCGGTCCATATCGTCGCTCAGCGTGAAGCTGATGTCGGGCGTGTCCCGTCCGTCGATCAGCGCACTGGTGACCTGCGGCGCGAGTTGCGTGAGTTCGGGATCAGCGATCCGGTCGATCAGCCGCATCGCACGCTGCGCCTTCTCGACGGACGGCATATGCTCGTCGTCCGCGAGACGGTGGAATTCGGCCACGCACCGTTGCAGCAGGTCGCCACGTTGGATCGACAGTCCCGTTTCGTCCGTCGTGCCGAATACCTGTGCGACCTGCGGCGTGAACGTCGTGTCGGACAGTTCCGGCTCTTCCTGTGCGCCGAGCGGCGCGAACCGCTTGTCGCGCAGGTCGAACGTGGATTCGGTGGGCAGCAGTCCGCCGTGGTCGTCCAGCCTCATCGTCGCGTCGAAGCGGCGATAGGTGTCGATCGGATGGCGCAGCCCGTCCTCGTACAGTCGGGCCAGCAGTTCGTCGCGGTCAAACGTGACGGTGACCATCGTGCGTACGGTCGGGCTGGTGCGCAGCGCGTTCATCGGATCGGACGACTGCGCGTCATCGCCGGCGGCGTTCGCATCGTCACGGCCGGCAAGTCCGGCGAGCGGATTCGCCGCCGCATCCTGATCGTCGTCCACGGAATCGTTGCCGGGATTGTCGCCCGGCGTGCTGAACGCCACCTCGTCCAAGTCGATGCCGCGCATGAGATCCTCGAACTGGCTGTCCACGCTCGCCTGATCGGCCGGATCGGATTGGTCCGGCTGGTCCGGCTGGTCAAACTGACCGGACCGGCCGGCATCGGCGTCCGGCTGCGATCCCGCGGCCATATCGCCCTGCGCAACGGACGACGAACCGCGCTCCTCCACGCCGGGAGGCAGGGACCGCGACGGGTCGCCGTGGAAATCGCCGTCCTTCGGATCACCCTTCGCGCCGCCCAGTCCGACGTCGCCGAACTGCACCTTCTCGAACGTGCGCAACATACGGCCCATCATGTCGGAGATCGCGGAATCCTGCTCCGCGACGGCCTCCTCAAGGCCGATCGAATCGATGTGCAGCGAGACGCGACGGATATGCTCGTCCGCGCCGAACAGCAGCGCCGCCATGATCAGGCCGACGCGCAGGTTGTATGCCGCGCTCATCGCGCCGCGGGCCTTGTCGTCCAACGGCACCCACATGTGCTTGGCGTCGTCGTAGCGGCTGGTGGGCATCATCGACGGGCCGGACGTGGTGAATCCGAGCGCCGCCTCCCCCGCCTCCAGGTTGGAGCGGAATTCGACGTCGAACCGGAACGGCAGTCGCAGGCTGCGCAGCAGCGTGGACACGGTCTGCCGGTACAGCCATTCGCTCGAATGTACGTTGCGGCCGAACGGATCGGGATGCTGGCTCGCCAGACGTGCGGCGAGCGCACGGGCCTCATCCGCCACATGCAGGATGGCATGCCGGTCGTCGTATGCCTCCGCGGCATCCGCGGAACTCGCGCCGGCCCCGTCGTGCATGGCTCCCGCGGCCAGTCCGCGATCGTCGACGGCCCCGTACATAAGAGACGGGTCGGGCTGCAACACACCCAGCGCCGGGTCTTCCAGCAGCATCCAGTCGATCTGCGCGGCCTGGGCGCGCGTGACCGTGTCCTCGATGGGCGTCAGGCCGAGCCGCGCGTTGCGTTCCAGCCATGCGCTCACGTTCGCGAACCGGTTGAGGTTGCCTTCGATGCGCAGCGCCTGCAATACGGCCGGGAACTGGAGTTCCGAATCCCAGGTCAGGAAATAGCTGCCCGAGTACGGGGACGTGTACAGGTGCAGCGGTTCCGCGCCGTGCACCGCGTCGAGTCCGGTGGCCGGGTCGAGCGCGCCGGCCTCATGCATGAGATCGGCGAAATGGTCTTCGAGGCCGGATGCGCGCATGCCGTGGGCGCGTGCGTCGAGCGTGTCGCGCATGCTGCGGCGGATCGCACCGATCGGCGCCTCGCGGTTGAGCCGGCGGAAGATGTTGCCCGAGCCGAAGCCGATGAGCAGGCCGTTCATCTGCGGCAGGAAGTACGTGGCAAAGAACGCGATGGCGATCGCGTCGCGGTATTCGAGATCGTGGCGCATGGAGGCGGGCAGGTCGACGCGCATCTGCTCAAGCGTGTACCGGTTGCCGGTTTTGAGCCATGATGCCAGCCAGCTCATGCGGCCGGAATCGTCGCGGCCGACGATGCCGCCCTGCACGCATTTGAGCATGTGCGGGCCGTTATCATGCGCGGAACCAGTGGTGCCGCCGTCAGCCCCGGCACCCGTCCCCGACGCGGCCGCACGGTGACCGAATCGCGGCCCGTCCGGCAGATTCAGTTCGTTCTCCTTGCCGAACAGGAACCGGGCCTGCATGTTATAGGTGTCCATCGCGGGATCGTCGCCGGCGAACACGCGTCCCTTGTCGTCCGCGATGGCGACCTGCGAGAAATGGTCGTTGTCGCTGAACGCGCCCAACGCGAGCACGCTGCCCTGCCGTCCGGGCAGCTGCGCCCAGCCGAATCGCAGCGAATCGTCCTGCTGCAGGGTCAGGGAATCGAACACATGCCGTTTGACGAGCGGCCCGAGGACCACCGCGTGCGAGGACAGACCGTCAGGCATGTTCTTGCCCGCGTCCTTCGTATGCGTCGCGGCGAACGGCGCGAGCGGCGTCTTGCCGCCGATGACGGCACCGCCGAGCGAGCGCACCAGCCGTCCGATCGCGGCCGGCACGCCGCGGCCATGACTGTGGTGTGGTGTGCGTTGGAACATGACCCACATTCTTCCAATCCAGCCCGACATGAAGCCGATAGAATAATGACGTGCCTTCAACATTTCGTCGCCCCATCGTCCGTCCGCGCACGGTGTTCCTCGCCTGCGTGGCGATGCTGTTCATCGTCGCGCTCGAATGTTTCGCGTTCAACCTGCCGTTCTGGACGACCCTGTCCGCCAGCACCGACACATCGGCCGCGGCCAACACGATCGGCCCCGGTCTGGAACGCACCGAGGACGGCCTGCTGCGCGTCACCGACTCGACCGGCGCCTGGCTTGAAGTCAAGGCGGACGGCACGTCGCCGTACGTCCGCGTCGATCTGGCCGACGCCACGATGCGGCTGACCAAATCCAAGACGCTGGTCGATTCCGCCAAACCGGCCGTCGTGTTCCATCTGCGGCTTGACGCGCATGGCACCGCGGGGCGTACGCAATCGATGTCATTGTGGTCGCCGCGTTCGCTGTATCTCAACACCGGCGACGCGTCGGGCGTGATCCGCGCGTGGGTGCAGGAGCCGAAGGGGACGATCGTTCCGATCGACGCGATGCGTGCGAACGTTCGCGTGCCGTTCCAGTGGAGTTGGACGCGGGTGGTCGTGCTCGCCGCCGCGGTGCTGCTGTTGCTGCTGTGGCGCCCCGGTTCGCGGCTGTGGCGCACGCCGCTCGACCCGTCCGACCGCCGGCAGCGCATCGGCTTGACCGCGATGCTGCTCGCCGCCGCGATTCCGACGATGAGCAGCGTGGTCTGGCAGATCGCCACCGCCGGCCCGCTGGTGTTTCAGAACACGAACGGATACACGTACGATTACGACCAGTACGCGCATGTGGCCGACGCGCTGCTGCACGGGCGCACATGGCTTGATCTGAAGGTGCCGGCCGAGCTGGCCGCGGCCGACGCACCGCACAGCATCGTCACGCGGTCCGGGCTGATGGCCGACGGAGTCAAGCCGATCTACTGGGATTACGCGTATTTCGACGGTCATTGGTATTCGTATTTCGGCGTGGTTCCGGCGCTGCTGCTGTTCGTGCCGTATCAGGCGTTCACCGCATGGCTGGCGGACGGCGACCCGTTTGGCGCGAACGGCCGGATGCTGCCGACCGGCGCCGCCGATCTGCTGCTCATGTACGGCTTCCTCGTGTTCGCGTGTCTGATGGTCGTCCGTCTCGTGCATCGTGTCGCGCCGCGCGCGTCGGTCGCGAGCACGTCGATGGCGATGGCCCTGTTCCTCGTGTGCTCGAACGCCTGCTATCTGTGGTTCCGCACGAACTTCTATTCGGTGCCGATCGCCGCGTCGATGATGTTCACCTGCCTTGGCCTGTGGCTGTGGATGGGCGCGATCCGGCCGGCCGGCCGCGAGCGCGCGTCGGCTCACGGCAGCCGCATGCTGTGGTCGGCCGGCGGCGACACTGCTGCCCTGTCGCTGCCGCATTTGGCCGGCGGCGCGTTGTGCATCGCATTGAACTTCGGATGCCGTCCGCCGTTCTCGCTGGCCGCACTGCTGGCGATCCCGCTGTTCTGGCCGCAAATCCGCGCATTGGTCGACGGTCTGCGTCAGCGCACGGTCACGTGGCGGCACGCACTGGTCGCCCCGCTGGCGATCATCATTCCGGCGATCATCGTCGTGCTGCCACTGATGGCCTATAACAAGGCGCGGTTCGGCAGCGTGTTCGATTTCGGCAGCACGTATCAGATGACGGTCACCGACATGACGAACTTCCGTCTGCCGTCCGTCGACGTGCCGTATATGATCGCCTATTATCTGTTCCTGCCGTTGCGATTCACCGGCGTGTTCCCATATCTGTCGATCCAGCCGACGCCGTTGCCCGAATGGGGGTTCACCGAGGCGATGGTCGGCGGCCTGTTCGTCACCTGCCCGCTGGCGTTGCTCGCGTTCATGCTGCCACGGATGCGCCGGCGCGTCGCGAATCCGTATTGGATGACGTTGATGACCGCGCTGATACTCGGGCTGCTGCTCGTGGTGGTCGACATCGTCGAGGGCGGCATGGGCTGGCGGTACATGTGCGATTTCGGTTGGTTGATCGCGCTGGCCGCGATGCCCGCGATGGTGCGTCTGCTGGAGGGTGCGGACGCGTTCGACCGGCACGTGGACGAGAATCTGGAGGATTCGCCGTTCAACCGGACGCCGATCTGGCGGCGCGGCATCCGTCTGCTGATCATGCTGGTGATGGTCGCGACGATCGCGGCGACGATCCTGTCATGCTTCGTGCCGGGACGTGACGACTCGCTCGACCACAACAATCCGGGCTTCTTCTACGACATCCGCTCCTGGTTCACCCTCCTCGGCCTCGACTGACCGCTCGCATTACGCGGCTCTCTGCTCCCCCCTTGTCAGGGGGAAGCTGCGATGCAAGGCGGTTTCATGACGAATCCGACGGCCTTGCCCCTTTTCAGGAGGGGAACTGTCGTTCGGGCAAACCGACATCCTTCGTGAGGATCTCTGCTCCCCCTTGTCAGGGGGAGCTGTCAGCGAAGCTGACTGAGGGGGCGCACACTCATTGCGCCAAGCACGTCATCCAGCAAACCATCAGCAAACCACCGGCAGTTTCCCCGCAGTTCACCGGCCGTTCTCCAAGACTCGAGTCATACTAATGGACGATAGCGCATCATCCGATCATCTGTTACGAAACGAAGACCCGCCCTCATGAAGAACGCAACCCGTCCCAATCCGACCGTCAGAACCAACATCATCCGCGGCACCGCGGCCGTCGCCGCCGCTATCGTCACCATCGCACTGTGTCTGCTCACGCAGGACAACGTGAGCGCCACGATCAAACAGAACCGCATCGAACGCCTCAACGCGCAGATCGAGAACGTATACACCGCCGACTATCAGCAGATGGCCGACGAAACCCTCGCCAAGAAGCGCGACGCCGAATATCACGACGTCGACAACATCTTCGTCGCCGACAATCCGTACGGCACGAACACCACGTCCCTGTACGTCTACTTCAACTCGCGCTACGAGACCGCCGTCACATACACCGTCTCCGCCGCCGGCTACCCGGACTTCACCGCCACCGCCAACCAAGGCAAGGACTACACCACCGAACACGAGTTCCTCGTCCTCGGCCTCATCCCGGACGTGGAGAACACGATCACGTTCACGCTCACCGATTCGGGCGGCGTGAGCACCGAGTACACGATCACGCACAAGGGCGCGTCGCTGCTCGGCACCGAGGCCGTGCGCCTCGAACAGACCGATGGCAGCCTCGACACGACCGCCGCGTTCACGTCGGCGACCTCCATCACATCCACCGGCTCGTCCGCCGCCGCATCGTCCGCCGCGTCCGAGATCGCACAGCAGCTCGGCAACGGCCTGTACGCGATCCTCGGCAACGACAGCGACGAGCAGGACTTCATGTACTACTACGACGCGTACGGCGTGCTGCGCGGCGAAGTGCCGGTCAAGTACTACCGTTCGCACCGTCTGCTGTTCGACGACGACGGGCTCATGTGGTTCTCCGCGTCCACGCACACGATGGTCGGCATGAACCGGCTCGGCAAACTCGAGAAGATCTACGATCTCGGCGGCGACTTCATCCTCCACCACGATTACGCGCTCGACTCGGACGGCAACATCGTGCTGCTCGCCACTGATCTGAGCCGAGACGACCACGCCGTGCAGGATCAGGTCGTCAAACTCGACACCGATACCGGCAAGACCACGCTGCTGCTCGACTTCGGCACCATGTTCGCCGACTACAAGTCCACCACCGACCACTCCGGCATCGACGAATCCGATCCGACCGCCACGAACCGTTGGGACTGGCTGCACTGCAACACCATCCAACTGCTGCCCGACGGCTCCGCGCTGTTCTCCGCGCGCGAGACGTCCACCATCATCAAGGTGAACGACCTCGAAGGCACGCCGAGCGTCGCGTACATGATCGGCGAGCAGAGCGTATGGGACGGCACCGCATACGCCGACCTGTTCCTCACCAAAGACGGCGACTTCGGCGACACCGGCGGCCAGCATTCGATCACGTACGTGGCCGACGACTCGCTGGCGGACGGCCAGTACTACCTGTACATGTTCGACAACAACTACGGCTACGCGATGACCCGTCCCGACTACGACTGGACCGTGGTCGACGGGATCAGCACCGCCGGCTCGTCCAAGGACAAGGACTCGCGCTCGCAGTACCGCCGCTATCTGATCGACGAGAACGCGGGCACGTACACGGAGGTCGCGTCGTTCGACGTGCCGTACTCGCCGTATGTGAGCTCGGCGCAGGAACTTTCGAACGGGAACATCCTGATCGACACGGGCATGCAGGGCCTGTTCGGCACGTACACGGCCGACGGCGAGCTGCTCGCGCAGTACAGGATGGCGCTCAACACGGCGTACATCTATCGCGTGTATCAGTACGATTTCAAGGGCTTCTACTTCGCGTAACGCGCGGGGGCGCTCCCGGTCACGCTCCGCCCATCCTGTGACGTTCCCGTTCCGTTCGCACCTCTATTCGCAACATGATCTTGTTTCGTGACGCGGAGCGTGACCGGGAGCGGGCGGGGCAAACCGTTGATCCCGCAAAACCCTTATTTTCCAACGATTTGGGAACTCGACCATGACTCACGGTCCGCTCCCGGTCACGCTCCGCGTCGCGAGGAGGTCAGGACCGCTGCATCGTGTACTGCAACGGCCCTCCGCCGACTACACTTGAGTGGCATGGGACTGTTTGATTCGTTGTTTGGGGGACGCGCGGCGGCCGACCGCTCGTCGTCGGTGACGTTCGTGATGGACGGGGCCGGGCACCGTTATGAGGACGGCAACGTCGGGTTGCTGCCGACGACGCTCACGATCGGGCCGGATACGCGGCGCGTGGCGGTGATCGGACTGAACGGGTCCGGCAAGACGACGCTGCTCAAACTGCTCGACGGCGCGCTGACCGCGAGCGCGGGCACGGTGGCGGTGATGACGCATCGCGATGGTGCGCCGGCCGACGACGGTGCCTCCAGCTCGGCCGGTGACGGCGACGTGCTCAATCCGGCCGTCAAGCGCGATCTGAAGCGCATCGAGGATCTGGTCGGCCGCGTGCGGCGCGAGGAGATCCCGAACAGCTACTATCAGGCCGCCGATATTCGCGAGGCGATCGACCAACCGTTGAAGAAGCATAAGGTGCCCGAGTCGGAACGCGAGCAGATCATCGGCGACCTGTTCGCGCATTTCGATCTGACGTCGGTGGCGCGCGAGCCGGCCAGCGCGTTGGACAGCGAGAAACGGCATCTGCTGGCGATCGCGTCCGCGTTGAGCTTCTCCCCCGCCGTGATAGTGGCCGACGAGCCGACCAAGGGACTGGACGAGATTGGGTCGGCGCATGTGGCGCGCGCATTGTTCGGCTATGACAAGCAGGTCGTGTTCGCCACGCACGACATCGATCTGATCCAGCGCCCGGAATACGCGATCGACCGCACGCTTGTGCTGGATGACCACGAACTCGTCTTCGACGGCTCCCCCGCCGATGCAGCCGCCTTCTACACCGATCTCATTCGCAGCAAGTACGAAGCTGCCAAAGCGGGACGGGAGTGAGCCAACGATCCTTGACTTGTTGACAGCGGGTTGAGTTTTGACGTTCCCGTGCGTATCGAATCGGCCTTCGGCCGATGCTGTTGGCATCGCTCACGACTTCGTCGTTCGCCAGTACCCCAACCCGGCGCTGCGCGCCACCCTCCCCTACAAGGGGAGGGAAGAGGGGATTCCCTCCCCTTGTAGGGGAGGGTGCCCGGCGAAGGCCGGGCGGGTTGGGGTACTCGTGGCGCATCGTCGCCGCGCCACAATACGGCATCGCGTGGCAACGCGATACCTACCCCAACATCCCGTTGACCGTGTCGAGCACGACGCGCACGTTGCATTCGAACTCGTCCGGCTCCGGCAGCAGCGAAATCGCCAGATACCCGTTCGACGTCATGTCGAAGAAGTATCCGGGCTGGCCGGAGACGCCATGCCGGTCGATCATCGCCAGCACCAGCTCGTTCTCGTCGATCACACTCGGCACGCGCAGCAGCACGTTCCAGCCGCCTTCGGCACGCAGCACGCTCACCAGTCCCTGCTCGTCCGAATCAAGCAGCCGATGCAGCAACGCGAGATTGCCGCGCACGCGTTCGCGCACACGGTCCGTCTGCGCCGCGGCATCGTCCAGCAATGCCGGGATCTGCCGCGCGATGATATCGCTCATCGGCAGATAGTCGTCGGCGATCACGTCCAACCGTCGCTGCGCCTCGGCCACGTCCGCATCCGGGCCGGACACCTGAATCCAGCCGACCTTCGCGTGCGGGGCGGCGAGCATCTTCGAGAACCCGTCCAATGCGAACGTGAGCACTCCCGGCTCCCCAGCAAGCCGCGCGTTGCCGTCGAACGGCTCGAGCACATAGTCGTAGAACACCTCGTCGGCGATGATCGCGATGTCATGCTCGCGGCACAACGACACGATCCGTTCGCGTTCCGAAGGCTTCACGTACGAGCCGGTCGGATTGTTCGGGTTGATGAGCACCAGCGCACGAATACGTTCGCCGTTCTCGCCGTCCAACAACGATTCCAGTTCGGCGACGTCGATGTACCAGGAGCCGTCGAATCGCTGCTGGTATTCGACCGTGTCCACGCATTCGAGCCGTGCGATCGACTCGATGAGCGGGTATCCGGGCTTCGGGGCGAGCACCGCGTCGCCCGCGTCGCACAGCAGTTTGATGAGCCACGAGTAGGCTTCCGACGTGGAGCTGAGGATGTACAGGCGATCCTGGTCAACCGGCTCGCCACCGTAAGTCGCACTCAGGAACGAGGCCAGCGCCTCACGCACCGCACGCTGCCCGCGCGGGTCGGCGGTGTAGACCTCCGGCACCAACGCCGGGGCCAGACCATGCCGCGTGGGGTTGGAATCGTTGAGTTTGCCGAGCTTCACGCCGTCCCGCTTGCACCGGGCCTCGGCCGCGGCGATCGGATTGGGCGCGCTGATGTCGACTCGTGAGGAAAATCGCATGACTGTCAGTCTAGCCACGCATCACGAAAACCCGTCAATCACTCGTGGCGGAAAACGCTCACTGAGATCGCCTCGAGCGAGCGTTTTCCGCCACGAGGGAGAGCGGCATCGTCCATATGGCAGCAAAAAGGCTCCCCCACAAGGGAGGAGCCGGTAAGGATTCACGCACGAACCGTCGTCACTGCTTGGTGCTGGCGTAGTACGCGGCGCCGACGATGCCGGCCTCGTTACGCAGCTTGGCGGGCACGATCGGCGTCTTGATGTCGATGTACGGCAGGAACTTGTCGCTCTGACGGCTCACGCCGCCGCCGACCACGAACAGGTCCGGGTTGAAGTACTTCTCCATGAGGCCATAGTACTTGGTCAGGCGCTTGGCCCACTTCTTGTAGCCGAGCTCCTTCTGCTCGCGGATGCCGGAGGACGCGTACTTCTCGGCGTCGAGGTGCTTCTCGTCGAGAATGATGTGGCCGAGTTCGGTGTTCGGCACGAGCACGCCGTTCATGATGAGCGCGGTGCCGATGCCGGTGCCCAGCGTGGTCGCGATTACGAGACCGTTCTGGCCCTTGGCCGCACCGTACTGCTGCTCGGCCAAGCCCGCCGCGTCCGCGTCGTTGACGACGACGACCGGACGACCGCACGCCTCGGAGAACACTTCGGTCACGTCCACGCCGATCCACGACTGGTCGAGGTTGGCCATGAAGTCGAGCTTCTGGCCGGGCTTGATCGGGGCCGGGAACGCGATGCCGACTGGCGCGGAGGCCGGCACCTCGAAGTGGTCAAGCTGCTGGCGCACGATCGCCGCGACCGCCTGCGGGGTGGAAACCGCCGGGGTGAGGATCTTCAGACGAGGCTCGGCGAATTCGCCCTTCTCGAGATCGACCGGAGCCGCCTTGATGCCGGAACCGCCGATGTCCACGCCGAAAGCCTGCGCTGTCTCAATCATCATTGACCTCTCTTTCCGTGACTTTTCCGTGAAAACGGAACAACGATATCGAACCGGTATGGGCATTGTATAACGCGCGCCGGCCGACACGCGTCATTGAGTCCACGGCCGAATCGATTCAAACCGTGGACGACCGTGGAATAATCAGGATGTATGGAACATACCCAACTGATTGACGCAGTCAATATCCGCACCGCGGTGCGCGCGTACGACAAGGACCCGATCGACGACGATACGGCCCGGCAGCTGACCATGACGATCGACGCGGTGAACACGCTCGCCGAAACCAACATGCAGCTGATCCTGAACCAGCCGAAAGTGTTCGCGGCCGCGAACGAATCCGGACATCTCAAGAACGCGGCGAACTATATCGCGCTGGTCGAACCGAAGGACGATCCCGAGGCCCGCGAGCGCGCCGGTTTCTACGCCGAACGGGTCACGCTGGCGGCCACGTTGCGCGGTCTGGGCACGCTGTGGGTCGGCGGCAGCTGGGATCGCGAGGAGGCGGCGAAGCACTGCCGGATCAGGAAGAACGAGGAACTGTATCTGTGCGTGGTGGTCGGCTATCCGAAACATCACCTGTCGTATCAGGCGAAGTCGTATGACGAGCTGACCGAGTTCCAGCGTTCGCACCGGCCGACGAAGTCGTACGAGCAGTTCACGGCCGGCATGAGCGATGCCGAACGCGCGGCCGCGCCGGACTGGTTCAGGGCGGGCGTCGAGGCGGCGATGAAGGCGCCGAGCGCGATGAACCGTCAGCCGGTCACGTTCACGTACCATGCGGCGGACGATACGGTGGCGGCGCATCTGGACCCGAACGAGGATTATCGCGAGACGCTGAACGACCTGGGCATCGCGAAACTGCATTTCCAGATCGGCGCCGGTTCCGGCGAGTGGGCGTGGGGCGACGGCGGCCTGTTCATCCACAAGTGACGGCCGTCTGACGCGCCTTTCCCTGTCATTTCGACCGAGCGCAGCGAGCGGAGAAATCTTCCAAAGTCTCACCGCCTCCAACAGATCGCTCGACTCGGCTGCGTCTCGCTCGAAATGACGAAAAGACCTCAGCCTCGAGCACGTTCCGGTCACACGGTGACGCGTGTCGCCGTCGTGAGCGCCGCAAGTGGCATAATGCCGTACCGTGAGGCACTCCACCGTTCATCCATCCCATCGTTCCCGTATTCCGTTTGTTCTTCTGATCCTGCCGGTCTGCGTGGCGCTGGTGCTGGCACTGGTCGCGCACTGGTATGTCAATCGGCCGGATGCCTCCGAATCCGGCTCCCCCACGCCGTCGTCTTCCGCATCGCCATCGACCACGCCCAACGCCGACCAGCTCAACCGCAAGACCACGCCGAAACCGGCCGATCGGCCGCAGGACAAGGCGAAGCGGGCCGTCGCCGCGATGTCGTTGGAGGAACGGGTCGGCCAGCTGATCATGGCTCCTCTGTTCGCCGGGACCGATCCGTCCGCATTGCAGGATCTGATCACCAACCAGCATGTGGGATCGGTGCTGATCATCGGCAACTGGAACGACGGAGTCGAGTCCGTACGCACGGCGACCGACGCGCTGCAATCGTATGCTCCCACGAACAACCGTCTGCTGATGACGACCGATCAGGAGGGCGGATTGGTCCAGCATTTGCAGGGGCCGGGGTTCGATGCCATGCCGTCGGCGGTGGAACAGGGCGCGATGACGACGGATGCGCTGCGCACGTCAGCGGCCACGTGGGGCGCGCAGCTCAAGCAGGCCGGCATCAACGTCGATCTGGCACCGGTGCTGGGCACCGTCGTCGGCGAACGCGCGGTCAACGCCCCGATCGGCGCGTTGGATCGTGATTTCGGCTTGGACGCGGCCGGCAACGCCGCGCATGGCACCGCGTTCGTCGACGGCATGCGCGACGCCGGCGTCGAATCCAGCGTGAAGCACTACCCCGGTTTGGGTGCGGTCAGCGGCAACACCGACTTCACCGCGGAAGGCGTGCTGGATACGACCACCACGCAGGATGGTCCGGAGATGGCTGCGTTTGCGCAGACCATCCGTGATGCGAATCCGGGCATGGTGATGATGTCGCTGGCCACGTACCAGCAGCTTGACGCCTCGTCGCCGGCCGCGTTTTCATCCACGATCATCGACGGGATGCTGCGCGGCCGTGCCGGATACGACGGTGTGGTGACGTCGGATTCACTGTCCGCGACCGCGGTGAGCGGGATTGCCGCGGATCAGCTCGGCGTGCGGCTGGTGGAGGCCGGCGGCGATCTTGCCTGCATCGGTAACAGCGCCTATGTGCAGCCGATTCTTGACGGCCTGCTGGCCAAGGCCCGCGCGGACGCCGGTTTTGCGGCCAAGGTCACGCGGTCGGCGGAACGGGTCATGACGCTGAAGTACCGTATGCGTCTCGCGTCGTGACCCGACCGACCATCATAAGCGATTACTTGAGCGGCGGCATCGGCTTCCAGTTCGGATCGTGCATGAGCTTACGCGAATTCCACCAGCCCTTGGCGATCTGCACCAGGCCGGTCTTCACATGCTCGCGGTCGACCATCACCAAGCGAATGACCTCCTTCGCGGCGGTCGCGACCGTGCCGAGCGCGAACAGGAACGGGCGGAAGTCGCCGTGCGCCATGAAGTAGCGGGCCATGTAGCCGCGGTTGCGCATGATGTGGTACCGGTTCATGTCGGAGGTCGAGTTGAGCTGGCGCAGCCCCGCGATGTCCCAGTTGCCGATTTCGCGCGTGCGGCGCAGCACGACGTCGGGCACGATGATCGGATTGGTGACCTTGCTGGCGAGGTAGCCGTAGATCGTGTCGTCCCAGTAGATGAAGAAGCGCGGGTCCGGGAAACCGATCTTCTCGACGACGCGACGGCGGAACAGGCCGCCTTCGAAGCATAGCGTGTCCATGACGCGGTAGCCGGCGCGGCCGAATGCGGCGGGCGCGATCGGGTTCGGGATGCCGAGCGGCACGATGAAGTCGTACTGCCAGTAGAACGGGCCGCCGTCGAAGTCGTAGCGGCTGCCTTGGATCACGTCGTGGCGCGGCGTCCACTTGGCGAGTTTTTCGATGCCGTCGGGTTCGACGGCCACGTCGTCGTCCATCACCCAGAACCATTCGGCGCCGAGCTCGTACGCCTTCTTCACGCCGGCCGAGAAGCCGCCCGCGCCGCCGAGGTTGGCGGTCTGCGGCGCGTACACGACGCGCGTCTCGTTGCCGCTCGCGTCGGCCACGGTGGTGCCCCACTGGCGGGTGATGCGTGCGGAGAAGTCTTCGACCATGCCGCGCGTCTCGCCGGAGTGCTCGTTGTCGACGATGACGATGCGCCACGGCGCGACGGTCAGCTGCTCGATCGAATCGAACAGCTTGGTCAGCAGCTGCTGGCGCTTGTACGTGACGACCACGATCGCCAGTTTCTCGATACTCTTCTTTGCGGCATGCTTTTCGCTCATAAGTTCCATTGTATGCACACGGCTGCGTACGATCGGCGTGTTAGCTTCGAAAAGCGAGAAGGGTGCGGCTTCTACGCGCCAGCACCCTTCGCCGTTCGATAGAGGACGCAAGATCGCCCTACCGGCTCGGAACCCAACGGAATCGAACGTTCAAGTGGCCACCTCAAAGTATTCCGAAGTTGAACCGATTCCTCGCCAGCCCTTCCAGTATACGGCTCGCCGATGATTCCGACAAACCAAGTTTTACCGGTAGCATGGCTTCTTACCGCACCATGCGCGGCCGAATCTCATTGAACCGAGATTCCAAAACGCATGGGGCGATCGACCGGATCAACCGGTCCGGTCGCCGTTTTCGATAGAAGGGAGCCGCTATGGCTTCTCAAGAACCGGGCAAACCCGGACATAACTCAACCATCGCGATCGTTGCGCTGATCGTACTTGCCGGCTATGCCGATCAGGCATGGCTGACGGTTTTTCTCGGCGTGATCGTCATATACGGTCTTGTCGTTGACTGGTTGAGCCGGAAGTAACCGGGCGGTTTCGCGTGGTCTACGCCGCGCGGAACCTGTACCTCAACATATGTTATTCGTTTATCTCGGTGCCGGATTGCCGCCCGCGGCGCAGGTCGCGGATGATGAGGGCGGCTACGGTCAGGGCGATGGCGGCGAGGGCGATGATGCTGACGGCGGCGCCGGTGTTGGCGGGGGTCTTTGGCGTGGACGGGGTGGTTGGCTGAGTTGGTTCTGCGGGATTGCACGGTTCGGGCTGCGGGGTCGGGTTCGGCGGGGTGACGGTGCCGTTGTCGGAGAATTTGGGTTCGGCGGTGACTGCCAACGTTGGCGTGCCGCTGTTGGATTCGGGGACGGCGATGAGGAACGGATCGCAGCTGTAGCGTTTGTTTGGCCGATGCTGCGGCGGTGCGGGAGATCAGATAGATGCCGGGTTCGAGATCGGTGAAATATGCGCGGCCGGCGGCGTTGGTGGTGTCGCTGGCGGCATACAGCTTGTGTTTGACAGCGTATGCGTCGAGTTGCTTGGCGGCCGTGTTGAGTTCGGACGACGTGAGTTTCGCCCAGTTCCGGTCGAATGACGAGAACGACTTGAGCGTGTGGAATGCGCGGATCGTGCCGGTGTCGGCATCGAGATCGGCGGATGCGATGCGCACGATGGCATACGTGTCGCCGGCGAGCGCGGTCTGGTCCGCGGTGTCGCGATCCCATTGCGCGTCGATGGTGATGCTGCCGTAGACCGTGGCGGCCTGCGCGGTGCGCGCGGGCGCCGCGATGAGTGCGAACGTGAGCACGGACAGTGCCGTGGCGATGGCAAGGAGCACGCCGCACAGGCGCACGGCAACGCCTCGTCGCCCATCCATCTCAGCCATGTGTGGCTCTCCTTTCAATCAAGTATTTATTGTGTTCGGCGTAAAAGCTGGCGGAGCCTTGGCTCCCTCGGCTGAGGGAGCTGTCATGCATAGCATGACTGAGGGAGCGTAGAAGCCAAGGAACGTTCCATAACTTCGACGCTCCCCCAGTCAGCTTCGCTGACAGCCCCCTCAACCGAGGGAGCCAAGAAAGTTATTGTGCGCTGTGGCGCGCGATGGTATGCCGCTCGCTTCTCCACCGGTACACGCGCCATCCGATGAGCAGCACGATCAGCCCGATCGACGGCAACAGATACTGCAGCGGAATGTCGACGTGGAACGTCGGTTTCGCGTCGTCGGCCTGATCAGGCGTGTACGGGATGCGGTGCGCACGCACGAGCAGCCGGTGCGTGTTGACCGCGTACGGCGTGCACGTGATCAGCGTGACTAGGTCCTTGCCGTCTTCGATGGCGAGTTCCTTGGTGTCGGTGGGTAATACGGTGGTGATCTTGTCGACCTGGTAGGCGTAGGTGTCTTTGAGAATCTTGATGTAGAACTTGTCGCCCTTCTTCATCAGATTCAGGTCGGTGAACAGTTTCGCCGTGGGAAGCCCGCGATGCCCAGAGAGCGCCGCATGCGTGGATGCGCCGCCGACCGGCAACGAAGTCCGTTCGAGGTGGCCGACGCCGACCTGCAGCACCTCCTCGGAGGTGCCGTGGTAGATCGGCATGGTTTCCTTGAGCCGCGGGATGGTGAGGTAGCCCATCATGCCGTCGCCGTTCACGTTGAGGAGCTTCATGTACTCGATGTCCGTCGCCTCGGTGCCGACCGCGCCGGCAAGGGCGTCAGTTAGCCCGGAGCTTTCGGCCGCGAGCTGCTCGTTGTATTTGTGAGCGGCGGCGAGTATCTGCTGATACTGTTCGTCGGTCAGCGAGTCGATCTTGGAATCGTAGTTGCCGACGACGCGGGACGCGTTCTTCATGACGAGGAAGTTGCTGATCGTCGGATAGAACAGCACGAGCAGTCCCACCACGATGACGACTAACGGCATCAAGCCGCGCAACTTCTTGATCATGAATCTCCTCTTGCGTTCCTCGGCAGGAGCGGACGACCTACGACCGCGCTGTTGTTGGCGGCGCGAGGCGCCGCGGTACCCCAACCCGGCGCTTCGCGCCACCCTCCCCTGAGAGGGGAGGGAAAGGCCGAACACTTCCCTCCCCTCTCAGGGGAGGGTGCCCGGCGAAGGCCGGGCGGGTGGGGTACTCGCGGCGCTATCGCGCCGCAACAACACAGCATCGGCCGCACGCCAGTGCGGACGATCCCAATACACAGGCGTGCCCATCCCGCTGCATCACCCTGCGAAGCAACCCCTTGGCTCCCCTAGTGTTATGCAGGGGAGCCAAGGCATCGTCTACCTCACTTGGTCGACTTGCGGTTCGACTTGACGTACCAAGCCGTACCCAGCGCCACGATCAGCACGCCGAACACGGAGAACAGGATCGTACCCATACCACCGGTGGAAGGGAGGGTGAAGCCCTTCTTGTTCAGGAACGGCACAACCGGCTTGTCCTTGGTGTCGGTGCCGGTAGCGCTATCCGGATAGGTGCCATCAGACTTCGGAGTGAAGTAATCAATCTTCCAGTCGGTCAGACGCTTCGTGTCCTTATCGTAATTAGCAGTGATCACGACCTTGATCTTGTGATCCTGCTTGGTGTAACCACCGGCAGGCGCTGCGGATTCCTCAAGGTAGTACGTTCCCGCTTCGAGGCCGGAGTAAGTGATACGACCGTAAGCCGGGGTCTCGATTTCGGACTGAATCTTATTCTTGTTAGCAGAATTATCTTTCCTATCATCAGCCGTGGCAAGGCGCGCGGTCGTGGCGGTGGAGCCAGTACCGGCATCCACAACAAACTCGATCGGAGTCGCGCCAGCATCACTCTTGTAGAGCTTGAACTTGGCACCAGCAAGACGCAGAGAAGACTCGTTGTACGTGTCACCGGTGTACTTGTCCACGGTGAAACCGAAGGTGTGAACCTTGACGATGCTCGGCACGGAGGTACCGGTGCCATCAGACTTCGGATCGTTGCTGTACTCGACGGTCGCAGAGTTCTGGTTACCGGTGTTGCCGATCTCCGCATACTCGTTCAGAGTCGCGGAATACTCGACGGTGATCGACTTGCCAGCATAAGTGTCCTTATCGCCGAAGTTGGCCTTGAAGTCGTTCATCGTAACGGTCAGCTTGTTGCCGTTCGCCGCAGACGGAGCATCCACCGTATAGTACTTGTCATTAGCGTTCGTAAGTTCGGTGTCGTCAACCTTAACCTTCAGCGAATCGGCGGTGTAGGTGAGGCCCTTGGACAGGGTATCGTGGAACAGGAACTTGTACGTGGTGTACTCGGTCATGTCCGGAATGGTGGAGGTCAGCGTGAAGTTGACCGTGTCACCGATGTTCTTGTCGTCGGCCTTGTTGTATTCCTTGGCGTCGGTGTTGGTGATGGTCTTGTCAACGGTCGGGAATTCCTTCTTCAGGTTGATCGACACGTTCGGATCGGTCACGTTTGCGAGAATCGCGTGAGACTTGCCATCGATACCCGCCGGAGTGGTCGGCGGCACAACAAGGTAGTAGCCAAGATCAAGATTCTCGATAGTGACTGCCGCCTTAGCAGTGCTGTTAGTAACAGCAGCAGCTGCAGAGCTTTCAGTCAGCGTAATGCCGGAATCCTTCGCCCAAGCGGAAGCAAGATCGGCGAACGTGGCAAGGTCCTCTTCGGACAGGCCCTTGATGTAAGCCTCGGCCTTCTCGGACACGTTGGCATCCGTCACGCCCTCAATGCCAGGACCGCCCTTATCCTTGGACGCTTTGAAGAATTCCTTCCAGTCATTATCCAGCGCATACTCATAGGTACCATCGTTGTTATCATCCGTGGCCGTGAACATCTTCACGTACTTTACGGTCTTGCCAACAAATGCACTCTGAGCAGAGGTGACCGTCAGCGTAGCGTTGCCGGCCGCGGTGGCGGTGACGGCGCCGAGCCCGGCGAGGCCGAGCATGGTCGCAGCGGCGATGATCACCGCGGCGAGTTTCTTGATCAGTGACTTCATCACTGTTCCTTTCTCCTTGGTTTCCCATGATTCCCGGCGGTCTGCCGGAAAGGACGGATTGGACATTGGGTTGCCCGCCACCGAAGCGGCGGAAATCTTGTTAGGCGACATGGCGGCCTCGCTTTCGGCGAGTGCCGGTCTTGCCGGTGTCATGCAGGTACCATGCGGTGCCGAGTCCGAGGATGATCACGGCGAGCATCGCGATCCACTGCGTGCCCGAGCCGCCGGTGTTCGGCAGTCCCGGAATGTAGTTGGTAATCGTCGCCACGTACTCCTTGCCGGTGCCGTTCGTGTCAGTTCCCTTGTCGGACGGATCGTATTCGGTCGCATAGCTTGTCGCCACCGAATAGCCGGCCTCGTCCGGGGTCTTCTCGGTCGAACTCTTGCCGTTGGAGTAGATCAGCGTGGCTTCCTGCACGGTGTACGTGTAGTAGCGGAACGTGCCGTTCGTGTCCCCATCGTTCGGTTCCTCGGTGTCAAGGAATCCAACCGGCAGGCCGTCGATCGTCATGCGCCACGTGTTGCTCCACGCGGAGGCGTTGGCGGCGGCGGTCATCGTCACGGTACGCGGGTTCGGCTGCGCGCTTTCTTTGCAATCCGAGTCGCTGCACTGGATCGAGACCGGCGTGATCTTCTCGCCATCCTTGTTCGTGTAGGTGGCGGTGAGCACGACCGTGATTCCCTGCGGACGGTTCTTGGCGTTGTCGCGCCACACCTTGCGCAGCGTCAGACTCACGTCGCCGCAGCCTTCCAGACCGCAGGCGTCCTGGCCGTCGTCAGGCTCGGGGGTGATGCCGCCGTTGTTGTCGGCTGTCGCCTTGCCGAGCATGAGGTCGGCCTGTGCGGCGGACACGTAGACGCCCAGAGGCTTGGCCTCGTTCTTCACATTGGACGCGCTACCGGTATTGGCACCGCCCTCGTTGTTGGACATCACGGCATCCTTGTAGTCGGCGAACTTCTGGATGTACGGCGTCACGATGGGCTTGCCCCATTGGTCCTGCGTATTGGCAAGATGCGCGACATCGTAGCGGTTGAGATTGAGCTTGAGCACACCTGCCGTGTTGCTCGAGGTACCGTCGGTCTTCGTTGCGTTGTCCATGTGCGAACCGTACGTGAACTGCTTCCGATCGGCGGTCAGCGCATAGCTCCACGTGGACGGCACGTCACGGTAGATGTGGTACGTGTTGGTGTTGCCCTCGATGTCGTACACATCGTTGAAGTCATAACTGGACTTCAACTTGGTCCAGCCGCTGAACGGTCCGACCCGCTCCGCGGTGCCGCGAATCGTGTCCGCATAGGTCATGTCGTCGTTCTCGAACAGACCTTCATCGTTCAGCGCGACGAAGCCACCCGCATAACCGGTCTCGCCCGAACCGTCGACACCCTGCGTCGCTCCCCCGCCGAACACGTCGTAGCCGTCGGCGATACCCTGCACTAAGGAGGAAACCACCTTCGTGCGGTTGCCCTTGATGAGCTCAACGGTGAGGTTCGACTCGGTCTTATTGTCCTTGATGATACCGTCCTTGTTGCAAGGCAACTTGATGACGGAATCACCGATGGTGATGATTGCCACATCGGTCTGCTGCTTGTTCTCGGCATCGGCTTTGGACAGCGCGACGCTGATCTTCAGACCAAACAGGTTCACGTACAGCAGATCACCGTCGGCCAGCACCTTGAGATCAAAGACCTTGTCGACGTTCGCGGTCGGCAGCAGGAACTTAAGCCACTGGCCGATGTTGATAACACCGAGATCCTGAGCATTGTCCAAATACAGCAGCTTGACCAATGCGTTGACTATACCGAGTATGACCTCAAGCAGCACCGAGTTGACCTGCGCATTCACCAGATAGGCGCGCTTTGTCTCGCCGACGAAACCGCCGGCGAGTTCACCGCTGGTGACTTTCTTCAATCCGGTCGCTTTGCAGTTCTTCACGCGCGCAAGGTCGGCATAGCCGGTGAATCCACCGGCCACTTCACGGCCGGTCGCCTTCTCGGTGGCCTTCTGGTAGTCATCGCCATTATGCGTGGCGGTAACCGTGTAACCGGCCTTGATGCCGGAAACCGAGGAGTCGCTCACATGCGAACCCCAGATGTCAAGCACACCGGCGGTGGCACCGAGTAGGTTAACCCAGTCGGTGCCGAGCTGCGCGTTGTCGGCGGCGATCGTGCCGGACTTGCCGAGATGGCCGATAAAACCGCCCACGTAGTTCACTCCGGTCACACTGTTGAGATTCGTAACGCCGCTCTTTTTGACGGACCCGTTGATGAGGCCGCCGCCGAAGCCACCTGCGGAACCGGTGAATCGCTTGGAGTCAAGCATGCCACTGACGGCGGAGACATGAGCTTTGATCTGAATACCGTCGGCGACACCGATCACCTGACCGTCGTACAGGAACGTGCGGAACGCTTCGAGTACACCCACGTTGCCGAGTTTCAGCAGCGAGAGCAGCAGGTTCGTGTTGGTCCCGTTCTCCACGTCTGTGCCGGTCGCGGCGTTGCCGCCTCCCACGGATGCGACGGACGAGATGTCAGCCAGGCCGAAGAAACCACCGGCGTACTGGCCGCCTTCCACGGCTCGCAGACCGTTCACAGTGAGCGAGGCCGGATCGTTCGAGGTCTCGATCTCAATGCCGGTGCCCTTAGCAGAATCCTTATCGCCAAGGATCGCCGCCTGCAGGGAACCTGCGAACCCGCCGGCGTTCAACGCATACAGCGTCTTGTTATCCGCGTTCTGATACGCTCCCTCGACCGTGTAACCCCATGCGGCATCATCCGCGCTCACATGCGCACCACGGATGGTCACGATTGTAGCCTGCAACACCTGTACCAGGCTTGCCGGGTTAGAGACCAGCGAGCCAAGTACCTTGCTTAGGAATCCGCTCGTCGCATTCGTATCGACGTCGGCCACCGCACCGGCGGTCGCCGCACCCACGAATCCGCCGATGTTGTTGCGGCCGGACACCTTGCGCAGGTTCTTCACATTCGCACCCACAGCCGTGCTTGCGGCGGCGTTCTTGGCGAGTTCATCGCCGTTGGCGTCGCGGTCGCCCCAAATCTGGGCGCCCACGGCAAGTCCGACGTAACCGCCGGCATTGCCGGTACCGTGCGTGATATCACTGCCGGTTGCGGAAACCCGCATACCGCGACGATAGCCGATCACGCTCGACGACTTGACGACAGGCACGAACACGCTCGCTACGTTGAGCAGCTGGCCGAGATCGAGTTTCAAGCCAAGGATATTGACGCTGCCGAACGTGGCGGCGGTACCGGATTCCATCGTGCCCGCGTAGCCGCCGGCCGCACGCATGGCGGTCACGTTGCGCACGTCCTCCGACTGGCCGTCGGTGATCGTGCCGGTGCGCATCAGACCCACATGGCCGCCGGCGACGCCGGAATCGCGCAGGTTCGCGCCGAGTTCGTAACACTTGGCCTTCTTCTCATCCGTATCCGCACTGTTTTGGCACGTCTTAATCTCGTCCGAGGCGTTCGCGAACACACCACGCCCCGCGACCACGTTGAAGCCAAACACGTAGTTCTCAAGGAACTTGTTCAGCGAATCCTGATCGTGAACGTCAGCGACACCAGCCTTGGCGACATCAGTGAATTCCTTACCGTACGCGCCGTACTTGCCGATGTTCTCGACCCACGTCTTCCACTGGTCATAGCTGGCGTTGCGCAGCGGACCTGTGACCTTGGTGTGTCGTTCGGTCGGATACACGACAGAGAGCGCACCAACCACATTGCCGGCCTGAACCAAGCCACCCAGCAGGGACAGACCACCGGTTTCAGCAGTATCGGCCGATTCCATGAGACCCGTATAACCGCCGGCGATCTCATGGCCGAATACGCTGCGGATACGTGCGGCGTATGCGGCCTTGGTCGGGCCGGTATAGCTGCCGAGCACGCCGTTCGTGTTCTCGCTCTTCCACGTATCGGTGCTCTTGCCCCAGATCTGACCGCCACGGTTGCGTCCGACATAGCCGCCAGCCATGCCGCGACGTTCCGACGAGTCGGAGGTTCCCTGCGCCCGGACAGCGCCACCGCAGATCGCCGCATCGGTGGACGAGTTGCGGATGGTGGGTACGAAATCCTGGACGAGGCTTGCCAGATTGTCGACCTTCAGAACCTTGAACTTGTCGAGAACAGTACCATCGCCAAGCACATCGGCAGCAGCGCCCGGTTCCACCGTACCTGCGTAGCCACCGGCTGATACCTGGCCGATCATGTACACGAATTCATGCGAACTGGAGTCCTGAATGTGACCGCCCTTGACATGACCGGCAAAGCCACCAGCCATGCCCAACGCGTTGGCCTTATCGCTCGTATCAGAGGCGAGCACGCTGTAGCCGCCGATGCCGCCGGTCACGTCGGAATGTTCGATCGTGGAAACAACCACCGACAGGACGTCGGAGATGTTCGTCAAGGTCAGGCTGTCTCCCAGCACCTTGAGACCGCTACCGACGGATGCGGCCGATCCAAGCTCCATGTCGCCAATGTAACCGCCCGCATACCGGGCGCCCGTCACCGCGTACGCGCTGGCCGTGGACAGGTACGTGTCATCAATGGAACCAGTCGTTTCGAGATCCTTTGGTGCCTTCACATCCGTATGACGCAACTGGGTCAAGTTCGACTTGGAGACCTGTACGCCGGAGCCGAACCCGATATAGCCGCCGGCCGAACCTGAATGACTATCGGTCGGCACCAAGGTGGTCGCGGACACCTTCAATCCAGGATTGCTTGGGTCGGTGATATCTCGGCCACTCGTCTTTTCCAGAGTGGTTCCATCAGACTTCACACCGGCACCGGTGATAACCGGTACATACAGTGCGGCAACGGATGCGAGTTGCGTTACATCAATGCTCAGGTTCAATCCGGCCAGTTTGTCGCCCAAGCCACCGAGAATGCTCAGTCCCTTGCCTGCATCGGCCAGCGCGCCGGAATACACCTTGCCGCCGAAGCCGCCGGCATAGGAGCCACCGGTCACCGTGTCGATATTGTAGACGGCCCACAGATCCTTTGCACCATCCGAGGTCGTCTTCGCACTGTCATCAACCTTGCCGCTGCGGAAGTCGCCGGCAAATCCGCCCGCAATGTCCGCAGTCACATGGCCGCCGTTGACGTAACGGACGTCCACGTTCGTATATTTCGGAACCAGATATCCGACCGCATCGACCAAGCCTTTCACTTCGACCAGTTTCAGGATCGACGCGTCATCCGCAACATCAGCTAGGCCGCCGGTCTCGGAAACTCCGACAAATCCACCCGCATCACCGTGCGAGGTGTGTGAACGCACCACGTACAGATTGGTGACGTGAGAATCAGTCACCTGCGTGCTGTTGGAGCGCCCGAGGAAGCCACCGGCCGCGGAACGCTCCGTCGAGGTCTGAAGATGCTCGCCATTGGCGACGACAGTCATACCGGAGTCGATGCCGCTGACGTTTGCCGCTTCGATTTCGACCATCACGCCTTGGGCCGCGGACAGTAGGCCGCTGATCTTCAATGCGCCCAAGCCGAGCAGGTTCAGCCCCTCCGATCCGACAAGATCGCCCGGACCGGAGACGCCGATGAAGCCGCCGGCGTAGTTGTCTGCCGAGACAGTCGCGACATTGTCGATCTTCACGCCCGCCGTTTCAGGTACGGGGTTGATGTCGTTACCGGACGAATCCTTCGCCTTGTATGCGGTCGTGGCCTTACCGATGCGTCCGCCGGTCGCCTTGCCAATGCCGGCCGCCGCGTACTCGTCACCCGCCGTGACTGCAAGGCCACTGTCTACGGCACCGTCGACAGTCAGCGCGCTCACTTCGAACGGCAGATAGCCGCCGAGACCGATCGTGTCATTGACAAGACCTCCGATCGATGCAGTGCCCAACTGACCCGCGATACCACCGGCATACGAGCCCTTCGCGGTCACGGATTTCAAACCGGATACCGTATTATTACGTGCTTCAGGCAGCGGGCGACCGTTCTTCCAGAACGAGAATCCGCCTAGGTGAGCAGCATCGGATGCGGCGAGGATCGCGCCATCGCCGCGCCCCATGATGCCGCCAGCATAGTTGTTGCCAGAGGATACGGTAATCGTGCCGTCATCCATCGTCACGCCAAGAATTATGGACTCGTCGATACCGACCAGACTCAGCAGTGCCGAAATATCCTGATCGCCGCCCAGAACGCCGCCCAGCAAATCCTTAACGGTTGATAGCAGATTAGTACTGTTCCCTTCCTCATCCGCAAGGCCAAGATCAGTCGCCCAGCCAAGCGTGGCGGCACCAGTGA
This sequence comes from Bifidobacterium sp. LH_230, assembly GCF_056357555.1. Lineage (NCBI taxonomy): Bacteria > Bacillati > Actinomycetota > Actinomycetes > Bifidobacteriales > Bifidobacteriaceae > Bifidobacterium > Bifidobacterium sp. LH_230. The sequence goes on along the minus strand of NZ_JBKEWJ010000001.1, from coordinate 157,972 downwards.
AACCACCCGCGAAGGCGATCACGTCGCCGACCTTCAGCGTGCCTGTTTTCTTGGTGAGCGTTACACCGGACGCGTTCACGTTCACCGTTCCCTGAACGGTGTCGTTGACGGCGAAGCTATTCGCCATAGCACCGGCGAAACCGCCTGCATATGTACCTGACTTCACGGTAACGTTCGCCGCAACAGTCGACGATTCGACAAGGCTTTGCGGAGCCGCCTTGATCTTCGGCAGTTGAACGCCCAGATCGCTCAGCAGACCTTGCATCACGCCATTGCGCATCACACCGGAAAAACCACCCGCGTAATAATTCGCCTTCACGATGTACGCGTTGCCGCTCTCCACAGACGAATGCTCAATGATCGTGCCGATCTGATTGCCGATGAAACCACCCGCGTAATCCTGCGTCTCGGAACCGATGACCATGTTCGCCGTCGTGAAAGTCTTCACTGCGTCATTGGTGAAGGTCGGATTGTAATATCCGATCGGAAGCAGATCCTTCAGAGCGACGACCTTGCTGTTTAGCAGCCAGTTGACCAGGTCGCCCAATCCTAATCCCGGAATTGCATTGAGCAGCTTGCTCAATACGCTAACCGTGTCTCCGAGCAGAGCGGACAACAGCTCGTACTGCGTCTGACCAGTCGAGTAGCCGACAAAGCCTCCCGTCATGCCCTTGACATTAGATACGGTGACGTTCTCGACCACGCAGTCAGACACCGTAACCTCACCGTCCACACGACCGGCAAAGCCGCCGGTGGCGAACGATGAAGGATCCGTTTCACGCAATGTCAGCAGACCGCTGATCGCATCCTCCAGACTGATGTTCAGCCCGGGAATAAGCGTATTGAGCAGAATATCAAGCAATCCACCGACGCCGGAAAGCAAGCCTTTGAGGATGTCAAAGACCACGCCGATGACAGTCGTCTGCTTTTTAAAGGAATCCGACTCGTTACGCACATCGACGTTGTACAGCCGGATGTTCGAGACGACGGTCTCCCCCGCACTGCTGATATTCTTCTCGGCGATATTCACCTGGTTGCTAATCGTCGCGAAGAAGCCAACTCCGGACTGCTTCGACTGGTCCATCTGACCGGTCTGCCGAACCATTACGTTCGAGATGGTCGGCCGGTCCACCTTCGTCGTGTCCACCGCATCGCCTTCAGCGTTGATGCCGTTCCACAACGTTTGTGCAGTATCGGGATTCTGCGACTTTGCGCCGAGCATGATCGCGGAGAACATGAGCGGAGTCCAGTTCGTGTTGCTCGTGTCGGCCGCGTTTCTGGACAGGTCGATGTCGCGGAAGATGATGTAGTTGTTTGTGGACGTATAAGTCAAGCCCGTGTTGGCGTCCTTAGTATCGTTCACATCATGGCGGTTGCCGTCAGCATCGATAGTGAAATAATAAGTGCGGCTCAGCAGTTCAATAACCGGGTTGGAATACTCCTTGTCGATGAGTGTCCCCTGCTCGCTTAAATCGGCATCGCCGGAATAAGCGACACGGGGATTGCCTTCATCTACCCATTGGCGGAAGATAGTTTTCCGGCTCTGTCGAATTTGCCAGACGCGACCAATAACCTTCTTACCCGTGCCAATCGCGCGCAGCTGTTGTTCGTTGCCGATGAGGATGTAGGTTTTGCCGTTGATGGTCTTGGTGATCTGGCCGGCGAAGTCGCGGCCGTCGAGGGAATCGGAGGCATCGGCCTGAGCGGCGGGAGCATCGGCGGCGGTGTCGTTGGACTGGGTGGATGCGTCGGATGAGGATTGGGGGCCACCATTGTTCTGGTCGGAGGTCGCCTCATCGGAGGTCTGGGCGTTGGCGTCAGTGGTATCGGCCGAGTCGTCGTTGGTCTGCACGGTCTTTGCACCGGCGGTCAGACCGTTGCTGGAATCAAAGATGTTGTTGTTCGTGAATACCGTATTATTGCCGTTGCCGAGTGAGCCGTTCGTACCGGTCTGGCCTGTGCCGCCGGTGGCATCGTTCGTATTCGTATCGGTCTGAGCCGAGCTGTCCGCCGAATCGGCCGTATCGTTCGTACCGACAGTATTGTTTGCGGTAGCCGTATCGGCCGTATCGGCATCGACCGTCCCGGACGCACGCTGCTGCGCAAGCGATTCCGCCGCGGACACGACCGTATTATCGGTCACGACCTTGCCGTTGGAGATGACGGTCACACCGGAATCACCGATCGAATTGAGAACGCTATCATTTTGCGCGTATGCGGACGGCACCATGCAGGTCAGCGACAAGGCGACAGTGACGATGGCAGCGATGCCACGACGTAGGTACGACGGCGCGAAGTCCAGCCCAGCCTTACTGCGGGCACCCCTGCGGAGGTTTACGCTCCGGGACTTCCGACTCATCATCGCACCTTTCAGTCTCACGAACAACGTTCGCTTCTTCGTGAATGCGATGCCATGATTACCCCCCCGAGACACGAAAACCAGACAGAATCAGCCCGAAAATCCAATCGCTACGTAGGTCTTGCAATCAGTACGCAAACGTTTTCAATCCTCCAATGCAACATTTGGCAAGCGCTTGCCATCGGCTACTTATCTTGATAAGCCAAACCCGTTCGAGACGATTGATATATAAGTGTCAACTATCTCCTGCACACGTATTCAGAATGTGATCTAGGCGACACGCCGTCCCCCCGATTCCCCGATCGCCCACCGACCCCTATCCCGCATAGCGAACACCCCTCGCGCAAAATCCAGGTGGCGCACGCGCCCCGCATCCTCATCTACGACAACGGGCAAGTCAGGCGAGCAAGGTTCATCGAATTAGTTGGAAAATGTAGAAAAACCATCATTTTTTGGTTTGAAAACGTCATTTATTCTGCATATTATGGTTTGAAAATGCAATCAGTCGTCTGCGCGATCATCTGACACAGCAACAGACAGTCGACGAGTTCATCCACCAACGACTCATGGATCTGTATGCAAAATATATGGTGATTGGCGGCATGCCCGCTGCAGTCGATTCCTTCTGCACCAACGGTAGCATCCTGGACGTGCGAACCATACAGGAAAACATCAAGCGGGAATATCGACGTGATATCAGCCAATACGCGCACCGGGAGGACCGTCTGCACATTCGCACCATCTATGATCTCGTCCCCAGCGAACTGAACAACCCCAATAAGCGGTTCACTTTTTCCAAGATAAATAAATCGGCGCGATTCCAGGCTCTCGCCTCCGATTTCGACTGGCTTGTCGGAGCCAATGTTGCCCTCGCGGCATACAACGTGGACGAGCCGTGTGCTCCTCTGGAAATGAGCAAAGAACGAAACCTGTTCAAGCTCTTCTATAATGACGTCGGACTGCTCACCGGCTCGTTCCTACGGAAGACATCCATTGAAGTACTCAATGGAAATCCCGACATCAACTATGGGTCCATATACGAAAACGCCGCCGCACAGGCACTGGCGGCACAAGGCTTCAAACTGTACTACTTCAACAGCAAGAAACTTGGCGAGCTCGATTTCCTTGTTCAGGATCGTAACGACAACGTACTGCCCATAGAAATCAAATCCGGCAAATCATACAAACGCCACCATGCAATGGGTAATGTGCTGTCGGAACCCAAATATCATCTCGATACCGGATATGTCTTCGGCCCCTGCAATATCTCCCGAGAAGGGAAAATCCTATATGCTCCGATTTATACGATCGGGCTGCTCGAAAACGAATGACTACGCTGCCGGCACAAATCCGGGGGTGGGCGTATACATAGGCACGTAAGTTTCAGGGAAGGTGAAAATCCTTACTGGCGGTAAACGCGCGGCCGACATCATAACGGCCGTCACGCGCAAGCCCGCGACCCGCGCAAGCGGCTGATCCGGTGAGAATCCGGGGCCAACGGTTACAGTCCGGATGGAAGAAACGGAGCTCGATATGAGTGTCTCTTCGCATACCACCAACGCCACTTCTACCGCCGCCGGCAGCGCAACCTCGTCGCGCCCGGACACCGCGCACTCGACCGGCGTGGCCGATTCGGGCCGCTGGTCCACCCGCCGCATCGCCATGTACGCGTTGTTCGTCGCGCTCGCGATGGCCACCAGTTTCGTGGAGTTCCCGATCATTCCGGGCATCCAGTGGCTCAAGTACGACCCGTCCGGCATCGTGGCGCTGATCGCCGGCTTCGCGTTCGGCCCGGCCGCCGCCGCGATCGTGAGCGTGCTCGGCTTCGTGCCGCACCTGTTCATGGACCCGTGGGGCACGCTCATGGCCGTGCTCGTCGCGCTGTTCCTCTCGGTCCCGGCCGCGATCATCTACCGCAAGAACCGCACGCGCAACGGCGCGATCATCGGCCTGATCGTCGGCGCGGTGTGCGCGCTGGCCGTCGCGATCGTCGGCAACCTCATCGTCACCCCGATCTACGCGCACATGACCGTCGCACAGGTCGCGGCGCTCATCGTGCCGGCCCTGCTGCCGTTCAACCTGCTCAAGTTCGTGATCCACGGCGTTGTCACGTTCCTGATCTACAAGCCGATCACCACGCTGCTCGACAAGTAGTCCGCCGACGCCCACTTACGGTTCAATAGTGGGTCATCCCGGACGCAACAATCCGTAAGTGGGTGTTTGCCTACCATGAAAACCGTGATTCCGGTCTTTTCGTGGTAGGTGAACACCCACTTATATGTTCATGGTAGGTGTTTGTCCACTTACGGAAGGCTCTATATGGTAGGCAAACACCCACTTCCGAATTCCGTGTCCGGAAACACCCACTTATGAAGCACCTCTGTGGTAGGTAAACGCCCACTTGACGATTTCACGCTCACGATCGTCCATCGGCGCAGCCGTTCAAACGTCCGCATACGCCCACCAATGAGCTTTCTGTCCGGAATCACCCACTGATAGAGCCACCAACGGCCCACAGATATCCATCGACGAACCAATCAGCAGAAGCCGCATGTCTAAGATGGAGCCGTCCGACAATCCGCCTCCGTACGCAACCTACTTATATACAAGGATCATTCATGACCGAACTCGCAGCAACGCTCACCAGCATCCGCTTCAGCTATGACGGCGGCGCGACCTGGGCGCTGGACGGCGTGAGCCTCGACATCACGCCCGGCGAATACGTGTGCCTGACCGGCGCGAACGGGTCGGGCAAATCCACGCTGGCCCGTCTGATCGCGGGACTCGCCGCGCCCGACGCCGGCGATATCACGCTGCTCGGCCATCATGTGTTCTCGCTCGGGATGTCTGGCAGTTCCGCAGTATCGACCGATTCGACAGACGCGGACAGTGCGATTACCGGCGAGGGCGACTCGCAAGACGATACCATGGCCGATTCGACGGGTGAGTCCGATTTCGGTGCGAATCCGGCGGAATACCGGGCGGCCCGGCGCGGCATCGGCGCAGTGTTCCAGAATCCGGAGGACCAGCTCGTCACCACCGTGAGCGAGGACGACGTGGCGTTCGGCCCGGAAAACCTGGGATTGGACCGTCCGACGATCGGTTCGCGGATCGACGAATCGTTGGATGCGGTCGGCATGACCGCGCATCGGTTCGATGATCCGACAAGGATGAGCGGCGGGCAGCAGCAGCGCGTGGCGATCGCCGGCATGCTGGCGATGCACCCGTCCATGCTGGTGCTGGACGAGCCGACCGCGATGCTCGACCCGGCCGCGAGGGCCGAAGTGATGCGGATTCTGGACGAGCTGCATGCGCAGGGCACGACGATCGTGCATGTGACGCATCATGAGGACGAGGTGGCGCGCGCGACCCGCGTAGTGCGACTGGAGCGCGGACGGATTGTCGCCGATGCGGCTCCGTTGCCGCCCTCCCCTGTCATTTCGACCGAGCACCGCCCTCCTGTCATTTCGACCGAGCAAAGCGAGCGGAGAAATCTTTCACAGGCAACCACTCCAAAAGATTTCTCGACTTCGCTGCGCTCCGCTCGAAATGACAACGATAAAGCATCGAACAACGACACGGCCTCATCCAAAGGTACCGGGAACGCCATCGTCGTCAGCCATGTGACCTACCAATATCCGGGGGCCGACACCCCCGCGCTGGACGACCTGTCGCTGACGGTGAAAGCCAGCGAGGTCGTGGCGATCATGGGCGAGAACGGTGCCGGCAAATCCACGCTGGCACGCCTGATCTGCGCACTCGAGCAGCCGCAACACGGGTCGATCAGCGTCGTCGGGATTCCCGTGGCAACCGATCCGTCGGTTCCAGCCGATTCACGAACAATCACTGCGGAAAGTCCTGACGGCAGCCGGTCTCGCCATATCCATACGCGTCGCTCGTCTCGCACGCTCGGCCGCAAGCAGCGCGAGGCGTTGCGCCGCGAGGTCGGATTCGTGATGCAGCATCCTGAACGGCAATTGTTTGCAGATACGGTTGCCGAAGACGTGGCGTATGGGCCGCGCAATCAACGGCTGGGCGAACCTGAAGTCGCCGCCCGCGTGGACGAGGCGATGCGAATGTTGCATATCGAGGATCTGGCCGATCGTTCGCCGTTCAGTCTGTCGGGCGGCCAGCAGCGGCTTGCGGCGATCGCCGGTGTGATCGCATGCCGACCGCGCGTGCTGGTGATGGATGAGCCGACCGCGAGTCTTGATGCCGATGCAAACGCGCGTATTCACGAGTTGATCCGCACGCTCAAGTCGCAGGGCGTGACCGTGCTCATCATCACCCATTCGCTCGATGAAGCCCACGCCGTAGCCGACCGCATCATCACGTTGAACGCGCATGCAAGCGGTCACAGTTCAACCGTGCCATCAGCCATCCTTTCAACGAGTACAGCCAACAAGCTTCCCGTGCAGGAAAACCGGGAACGTCAGGAACACGTCTCCTCCACAGCATCACCGGAACAGTACCCTTCCGCGGCCCCAGCCACTCAACCATCCTCTGTCGGCCCGACCAAGCAATCCCCCTCTATCGTCCCGGCCGAGCGATCATCCTCTGTCATTTCGACCGAACGCAGCGAGCGGAGAAATCTTTCTCATCCCGCTCCCCCTGCATCCACAGAGCCCACCGCACCTTCATCGTCCGTGCATCCCGCACGAACGGCATCATCGTTCATCGCCAAACTCGACCCGCGTGTGAAGATGGTGACCTTCCTCGCAATGATGTTCACCGCATTCGCGATCAACACGCCGGCACAGCTCGCGCTCGGCGCGGTGCTGGTCGCGGGCATCGTCGCGGCGTCGCGCATCAATCCGCTGCGATTGCTTGCATCCGTGCACATGTTCCTCGCGATGTTCGTCGTCATGGGCGCGCTCAACATCTTCTTCGTGCGCACCGGCACCACGCTCGCACGACTCGGCCCGATACCGATCACCGACGACGGCGTGACGATTGCCATCCTGTACGCGCTGCGATTCGCGCTGGTGATCATCCTCGGTGCGGTCATGCTGGAGACGACCACGCCGACCGCACTGACCGACGGATTCGGTTCGCTGCTCTCGCCGCTGTCGAAGATCGGTCTGCATACGCAGGAGATCGCGCTGGTGATGAGTCTGGCATTGCGGTTCCTGCCGACGCTCGGTGCGGAGGCGAAGGCGATCGCCGACGCGCAGGCGGCCCGTGGCGGTAGCATTGAGACCGGTTCTCCTGCGGCTCGGCTCAAGGCGATGACCGCGTTGTGCGTGCCGATGTTCGCCGGCGCGATACGGCACGCCGATAATCTCAGCCTTGCGCTCGACGCACGGTGTTATGAGGAGGGCGTGCGTCGGACCCATTGGCATGAGTTGCGTATTCAGCCGGCCGATGTGACGTTTGCCGTGATTACCGTGATATATATCGCCGCGCTGGTTGCGTTGCCATTCATCTGATAGTTCCGCGTTCTGCCCCGCAAGCAGCACCATTAGCGGGGCAAATCGAGGAAGAACCCCTCTTCCCGCCTCGCTAAGCACACCTTCAGCGGGGTCAATCACGGAAGAATCCCACCTTCCGCTTCGCTAAGCGCCTCTGCAGCGAGGCAAATCCAGAGGAATCCGCGTTCTGCCCCGCTGGCGGCTTCCCAGTGGGGCAAATCACGGAAAACCCTACGAATCGCCCCACTCAGCATGCCAATAGCGGGGCAAAACGCGGAATACCTCGCAACTCGCCCCGCTGAGAAGTTCCCCCGCGAGGCGCATAGCAGAAGAATCCAGCGAATCGCCTCGCTCCATGCTCCTATAGCGGGGCAAAACGCGGAAGAGGCCGACGAACCACCCCGCCAAATGACTACTCGGCATCCGGAGCGATCCACGCGTAGCCGACGGGGGCGTCGCCGTCGCAGCGGGTCTTGTAAGTGGTGTGGACCGGTTTGCCGCCGAGCACCGCATCGCAGAAGTCGAGTATCACGGACCAATCCTCGGGCGTGTAGGCGTGGCCGCCTTCGCGGTAGTGGATGCCGCAGCGCTCGGGCACGCCGAGGAACCGGTAGACCTCGCTGGCCGCCAACCACGCCGTCTGCGTGCCGAACTGGTTGGCCGCGCCGTCATCCAACCCCTCCACCACGATCAGCCCTCGCGGCGCGGTGCATGCGGCGAGCGTATTCGCATCGAACGGCATCTCGCACTCACGATACGGCCGCTCGCCATCCGAGGAACCGTACGCGGCCGCTTCGGGCACGACCCAGTGCGGGAACCAGTTCGCCATGCGCCCGATGCGTTCGAAATGACCATGGCCCTCACCGAACCGGTTGCCTTGCAAGCGCATCGATCCCATGCCGCCGCAGCCGGAGCCGGCCGGAGCGGTCACGGCCACTCGCGTGTCGGTCAGACCGCAGCACAACGCGGTTTTGCCGAACCGGGAGTGTCCGGTGGCGACGATCCGATTCGCATCGATGCAATCCCGGGTCGTCAACCAGTCGATCACCCGGCTTTGCAGCCACGCCCATACGGCGAACGCATGCCACGTATACCCCGGATACGCGCGGAGGCACGGACTCACGAAGAATCGTTCCGCATCGTCCGGCGCGGCCTCGTCGATCTCGAATCCGGCGACCGCATACCCGCGGCGCACCGCCTCGCGCAGCATGCTCTCCTCGACGCACAGTCCGCAACAATGGTCGGGAGAGCGATAATTCGGCAGCACCAGCGCGCCAACCGGCTCCCTGCCATCCGCGGGCCGACACACGCGCACGTTGAACGCGATCGGAACCCCGCCCGGCGTGTCCACGATCGTCAACCGCACCAACTCGAATACGGCATCCCCGTCCAGCACCGGCGCACGGTTCACAAACTCGGCCGCCATACCGCCAGCCGCCGGCGCGGGCGGCATGGTGCCATACAATTCCCGCAACACCAGGCCGACCAAGTACTCGCGTTGCACCGGCCACTGCTCCCGTGTCCGAATCCGCTCGCCGTCCGGCCCCTTGAACGGATCGGGCAGCAGCCAATCGTCACGCGAGCCTGCAGCTTCGGCAACTTGCATCCTGGCATCACCAGTCGTATCAGCCATCACATCCCCTTCATTCATGCGATCATCCGCGATATCAGCATGCGATCGAACTCAGGGCGACAGGTCCTCCGCCAACTTCATCACGCCACAACAAGGCAGCGGACACAACCGCACCTAGTACTTTGTCGGACTTAATGTGATGGGTTTGACGCTCCCCCAGTCGGCTTCGCCGACAGCGTCCCGCAATTGTGGACGGCCTGTGGCCGCGTTCTGTCGGCTCGCTGTCGCTCGCACCTCGCCTACAAACGCCGCCGGCGTTTGCTTCACGGCTCGGCCCTCAGCCGAGGGGGCCGAGAATAGAGACGTGTCAGTTTAGGTCCGACAAAGTACTAGTCCATCGCACGTACCAGTCTAATCCAGCTCGCAACGATGCGAAACGTTCGGCTGGAAGTTACCTCACAGCATACCTATGGCGTGTCGCCCAACGCTCGCGTGACAATACAGTCATGACCACAGATCTGATCCATAACGACACCATCGACACCCTCCTCAACCGTCGCTCGATCCGCGCGTTCAAGCCGGAGCCGATCGACGAGCGGACCATCGCCACGCTCGAGACGGTCGCGCAGCATGCCGCGTCCAGCCAGTTCCTCAACGACTGGTCCGCGATCCGTATCACCGACCCCGATCTCAAGCGCAAGATGGCAGAATACGGCCATCAGGCGTACATCGCCACCGCTCCCCTGCTGTACGTGTTCGTGCTGGACGAGCACCGCAACGCCGCCATCGCCAAGGCGAAGGGCATCGACACGGATGCCGACGAGTTCACGCTCAAGACCAGCTACCGCTTCGCGCAGGCGCAGAACGACGCCGTGCTCGCCTTGCACACGATGGAAACGGCGGCCGAATCGCTCGGTCTCGGTTGCGTGATCCTCGGCTCGCTGCTCAACGACGTGAACGGCCTGATCGATTCGCTGAACCTGCCCGAATACACGTACCCGGTGCTGGGTCTGGCGATCGGCAAGCCGGATCAGGAGCCGGCTTTGAAGCCGCGCATGCCGCGTTCGATGCAGTTCTTTGAGAACACGTATCCGTCCGACGATGAGGCGACGCTCGAACCGCTCGCCGAGTTCGACGCCGCGGTGCACCAGTATTACGATCTGCGTCACGCCGACCGCCCGGTGGACGCGTTCAGCGACCAGATCGCGAAGAATGCGACGGCCGATATGGCCGGTCACGCGATGGCAAAGCCGGTCGCCGCGCAGGGCTTCCGTCTGGACCGCTAGCCGCGGCGCGCTCCACGAACCTCAATAGGTTCGCGATAAGCCCCGTAATTCACGCATATGACCGGTGAGGCCCCGAATCGATTCAGATTCGGGGCCTCGCTATATTCAACCGCGAGCGCAGCGCGCCCAGCGTCCGTCGCTCACACGCGCAGCACGACCTTGCCGAACACGTCGCCGCCGGCCACCTTGGCGAACGCGGCCGGCGCATCGGCGAGCGCATATGTCGAGTCGATCGCCGGATGCAGGTCGGCGTGTTCCACGAAGCGCAGCAGCCGCGCGAAGTCGTCGCGCGATCCCATCGTGGTGCCTTGCACGCGGATGTCCTGGAAGAAGATGCGGGTGAGTTCGGCGCCGGGCTGGTCGCCGGTCGTCGCACCGCAGATCGCGATCGTGCCGCTCGGACGCACGGATTTGACCGAATGACTCCACGTTGCCGCGCCGACCGATTCGATGACCGCATCGACCTTGCGCGGCAGCCTCGCGCCCGCCTCGAACGCCGCGTCCGCGCCGAGGCCGAGCGCGCGCTCACGTTTGCCGGCGTCGCGCGAGGTGACGAACACCTCGAGTCCGGCCGCATGCGCGAGCTGGATGGCCGCGGTGGACACGCCGCCGCCCGCGCCCTGCACGAGGATCGTGTCGCCGGGTTTGACGTTTGCGGATGTGAACACGAGCGAGTAGGCGGTCAGCCAGCTTGTGCCGAGCGCGGCGGCCTCTTCGAGGCTCAGGTTGGCGGGTTTGGCGAACACGTTGGCGCTGGGCACCTGCGTTTTCTCGGCCATCGTGCCCTGATAGTGCTCGGAGAGGATCGTGCGGCGTTCGCCGGGCATGACGCCGGCGTTGTCGGTGCCGACGACGGTGTAGAGCACGACTTCGCTGCCGGCCTTGAGTCCTTTGCGCACGGGGATGTCGTCGTCGAGGATGCCGGCCGCGTCGGTGCCGAGGATCATCGGCGTCTGCTCGGCGGCCAGTCCCACGCCTTTGAGGCTCCAGATGTCGTGATGGTTGACGGTGGCGGCCTTGACCGAGACGGTCGACCAGAACGGGCGCGGCTCGGGTTCGGGGCGCTCGCCCACCGCGAGCGCGTCCAGCGGATGTTCGGCGTTGACGTCTGCTGCATATACGGCCTTCATTGGCCCTCCTTGTCGTCGGTATTCCACGAGTCACGGACCAGTCTAGCGAATGCGACGCACGGATACCGCACGAATATACGGAGATGTTGCGGGTATTTGCGAGAATCGCCGGGCCGTATGGCAGACCATGCGTTAGGGTGGTGCTTTTGGAACAGCGAGAAAGGGGCAACTGCGTTATGCGTGGTGGGATGTTGCATACGATTCACGGACCCGCCGACCTGCATGCCCTTGATGCCTCGCAACTGCCCGCCCTGTGCGCGGAAATCAGACGCACGCTGATCGCATACGGCCATCATCACGGCGGCCATATCGGCTCGAACCTCGGCATGGTGGAGGCCACGGTCGCGTTGCATCGCGTGTTCGATTCGCCACGCGACAAGATCGTGTTCGACGTGTCGCACCAAAGCTACGTGCACAAGATGCTCACCGGCCGCGCGGACGCATATCTTGACCCGGCCCGGGGCGACGAGGTGACCGGCTTCACCAATCCGGACGAGTCCGCGCACGACCAGTTCGTGCTGGGCCACACCGGCACGTCGATTTCGCTCGCGTGCGGTCTGGCGAAGACACGCGACATGAACGGCGGCCGTGAGAACGTGATCGCGGTGATCGGCGACGGTTCGCTCAGCTCGGCCATCGCGTTCGAGGGACTGAACAACGCGGCTGTGCAGGGCGGCAATCTCATCATCGTGTTCAACGACAACGAGATGTCGATCACGGAGGATTACGGTGGCATGTACGGTCCGCTCGCGCGTCTGCGCGAGTCCGGCGGCAGCGCGGAACCGAATATTTTCAAGGCGTTCGGCTTGGACTACCGGTATGTGGAGGACGGCAACGACGTGGCCGCGCTCGTGGATGCGTTCGCTGCGGTGCGTGACATCGATCATCCGGTCGTCGTGCATATCCATACGCGTAAAGGTCTGGGATTGCCGGTTGCCGACGGTGCGACGGACGCTGTGGACAGTGCCGGCGATACAGCTGATACTGCCGATGTTGCCGATGCGACCACGGACGATGCGACTGCGAACGGTACGAATACGACGGATTCGTCGGCTGCGCTGACGTCCGACGATGACGACGATGACAGCGATTCCGGCGATGCCATCGTGGCCGCCGAGGATCTGGCGATCACCGAAGGCCGTTGCGAAGCGAACCATTGGATCAACCCCGACAGCGCCGCCGGCCGTCCGCTCGGCGCGCGCAAACATTACGGCCAGCTGGCGATGGCCCAGCTGGAACGCCGGTTCGCCTCCGAACCGGGCCTTGTGGTCATCTCCCCCGCCACGCCTGGCTCGAACGGCATCACGCGCGCCTTCCGCGCCCGTGCCGGGGCGCATTACGTCGACACCGGCATCACCGAAGAGCATGCGGTTGCGTTCGCGTCCGGCATCGCCCGCGCGGGCGGACGCCCGGTGCTGGCCACGTCGGCCACGTTCTTCCAGCGCACGTTCGACCAGTTGCAGCAGGAACTGTCGCTCAACCACACGCCGGTGACGCTGCTCGACTTCGGCGGCGGCCTGTCCGGTGCGGACAACACGCATTCGGGCGCGTTCGACATCGCGATGTTCGGCAACATCCCCGGCCTCACCTGTCTCGCACCGACTTCCGGCCAGTCGTTCCTCGACATGCTCGCATGGTCCACAAGCGCTGCCAACGACTCCCCCGTCGTCATCCGCGTGCCCGGCGACACGATCCTCGCCGCCGAACGCAACGGTCTGACCGCACCCAACGCAACCCAACCGTGGGAACGGTACCGCATCGATCATGCGGGTTCCGGGGTCGCGATTCTCGCGCTCGGCAACGAGTATCCGCTGGGACGGCGGATCGTCTCCGCACTGGCCGACGGTCGCGAGACAAACAGCTCCCCGATCGACGCGACGCTGATCGACCCGCAGCAGTTCTCCACGATCGACGACGCAACGCTCACCGCACTGGCCGAGCATCACCGTCTCGTCGTCACGCTGGAGGATGGCCAGCTCGAAGGCGGCTGGGGCGAGAAGATCACCGCATGGTACGCGAATCACGCCGGCTCCCCCGCGACCGCGCCCATGCGCGTGCTCAACTTCGGTGCGACCAAGGAGTTCACCGATCGTGTCCCGCTCGCCGAACTCAACGAGCGCTACGGCCTGACCGTCAGCCACGTCACCGCCCGCATCCGAGCCATGTTGGCACAGTAATCACAGCATCGACGGCGTTTCCCCTTCCCGTCATTTCGACTGAGCGGTAGCGAGTGGAGAAATCTTAAGAAGCCACACCCGCCGCAAGATTTCTCCGCTCGCTGTGCTCGGTCGAAATGACATGTGAAGGCATTGCTCGGTCGAAACGATAGAACAAGGCCAAGCTCGGTCGAAACGAACACAACGCTCGTGTAATCACATTCAGGAAGCGTCCAGAAAACTTCCAGAGGCTGTTGCCACAGCCGTCAGCCGTCCTTTCGCGACACTCCAGAGCGCTCCACAGAAAGCGTCGTTTACTGGAGTCATCCAAGCGAAAGGATGCGATCATGAACAAGATCAAGCGCACAGCAGCCCGTCGTAACGGCACCGCAACCCGCGCAGCACTTGCCGCACGACCGACGCTCGCCACCTATAAACTCATCGCCATCGCCGCGGCCGTCTCGCTCGCCGGCGGCATGGCCGCTGGAGCCGGCACCGCATACGCCGTCCGCCGCTCCAACGGCTCCTCCGCCAACAGCATCACCATGAACGCGCCCGGCGGCATGGGCGGCGGCGCGAACACCATGAGTTACGACTACGCCGGCTCCTACACCGCCGCGCTCACCGCGGACGGCAAGGAGGTCACCTCCTCCGACGACGTCACGGCCACGGATTCCGACCAGAACGTCGCCCTCGCCCAGAACGGCGGCACGCTTACGATCGACGGCGCCACGCTCACCAAGTCCGGCGACTCCGACAACGCCGACAACAACAACTTCTACGGCACCAATTCGATCTCGCTGACCGTCGGCGACGGCTCGAAAACCGTCATCTCCGGCAGCAAGCTCACCGCGTCCAGCTCCGGTTCGAACGGCGTGTTCGCCACCGACTCGGGCACCGCGCTCGTCTACGACACGACGATCAGCACCACGTCCGACAATTCGCGAGCGCTCGACGCGACCTACTCCGGCACGATCCTCGCCGGCAAGGTCACTGCCGACACGCAGGGCGACCACAGCGCGACCGTGGCGACCGACCGCGGCGGCGGCAACGTGTCCGTCACCGATTCCGAACTGAGCACGGCCGGTTCCGGCTCGCCGCTGCTGTACTCGACCGGCGACGTGCAGGTCAACAACGTGACCGGCACCGCGTCCGGCAGCCAGATCGCCGGCATGGAGGGCTACAACACGATTCTCATCAACAACTCCACGCTGGAAAGCACGAACACCGGCAAAACCGGCTCCGATCCGATCGCCAACGGCGTGATCATCTACCAGTCCACGTCCGGCGACGCCGAGTCCTCCACCGGCGAGCACGCGACGTTCCAGGCGAAGGACTCCACGCTGAAGTCCGCGATCGAATCCGGTTCGATGTTCTACTTCACGAACACGACGGCCGACGTGGTGCTGTCCAACACGACGCTCGACTTCGACACGAGCAAGGCCACGTTGATCAACGCGTCCGGCAACGACGCGAACAACTGGGGTTCGGCCGGCTCGAACGGCGCGACGGTCACGTTCACCGGGCGAGACCAGACGCTGGAGGGCGACGTGACGGCGGACACGATCTCGTCGGTCGACCTGTACCTGCTGGAAGGTTCGACGTGGACGGGCGCGGCTTCGATCACCGAGAACGCGTCGGCGGCGAACGGTTCGACCAGCGACGCGCCGATCACCGTGAACGTTGACGGAACGTCCGTCTGGGTGGTCACCAAGGATACGACGATCTCCGCGCTGAACGTCGCGTCCGGCGGCAAGATCGTCGATTCGAACGGCAAGACGGTGACGATCGTCGCGAACGGCAAGACCGTGGTGTCCGGCGACAGCGACATCACCGTGACCGTGACCAGCTCGTATTCCACGACCGTGGACGCCGACTCCGACACGGAGCTTGCGGACGAGACGATCGACCGCTCCGATTTCGACAGCCAGTTCGGCACCAGCACCAGCTGGACGATGGCATAGTCCGCGGCGATCTCGGCTCCCTCGGCCGAGGGAGCTGTCCGCGAAGCGGACTGAGGGAGCGTCAAACCCATCACATTAAGCCCGACGAAGCACTAGTACTTTGTCGGACCTAAACTGACGCGTCTTTATTCTCGGCCCCCTCGGCTGAGGGGGCTGTCGGCGAAGCCGACTGGGGGAGCGTCAAACCCATCACATTAAGCCCGACGAAGCACTAGTCAGCAGAGATCTTGACTCCCTCTGTCATTCGACCGAATGCCCCTCCCCTGTCATTTCGATTGAGCTACACGGCTTCCCCTGTCATTTCGACTGAGCGAAGCGAACGGAGAAATCTATACGACGGTACTGCATCCGCAAGATTTCTCGACTCCGCTTCGCTCCGCTCGAAATGACACAGTATTCAACGCACCCCATCACACTGTTTCACACCAAAGGAATCATCATGAGCAACGAGAACACCACCAAGATCACCGACGCCACCACCGACACCGAGGCCACGACCCCGATCGAATCCGCGAAGCGCACCGATTGGCAGTGGCAGCAGGAGGAGGCACAGGTCCAGCAGCCGGCCGCGCAGACCGCCGCCGCGACCGAAGCCTCGGCCGAGCAGACGACGCAGTACGGCCAGCCCGATCCGCATGCGCAGTCCACGCCGCAGTATGCGCAGCCCGGCCAGGCAGCATCGTCCGATCAGGCTTACGGCAACGCGTACGGACAGCAGTACGGTCAGGCCTACGGCCAGCAGCCATACGGACAGTATGGCCAGCAGTATGCGCAGCCAAGTCAGGCGAACGGCGGTAACCCGTTCGCGCCGAACGGCCAGCAGTACGGCCAGCCCGGCCAGCCGATGCAAGGTCAGGTTCCGGCCCCGCATCAGACCAATCCGAAGACCAAGTTCTGGGCGATCGTGGCCGGCGTGTCGCTGGTGTGCGGTCTGGTCGGCGGCGCGGCCGGTGCGGCGATCGTGAACGCGGTCAGCGGCAACGGCGATAGCGGTTCGAGCCAGCAGATGCAGATGCCGGGAGGCGGCATGGGTGGCCAGGGCGGACAGTCGAACGGCGGCCAGTCCGACAACTCCAACGGCCAGATGGGCGAACCGCCGAGCATGCCCGGCAGCGATTCGAGCAATTCCAACGGTTCCAGCGAGTCTTCCAATGGCGGTTCCAGCTCTGACGGCCAGTCCGGCAGCAGCTCGTCCAACGATTCAAGCAGCTACACCGGCACCGACTCCGGCCAGATCGAATCCTGATCGAGCACGTCCACACCGTGAGAAATGGTATCGCGCTTCGCGCGATGCCATTCTATTGGCGGCTTCGCCGCGAGTACCCCAACCCGGCGCTTCGCGCCACCCTCCCCTGAAAGGGGAGGGAAAGAACGGAACACTCAGGGGGGAGAAAGGGCGGAACATCTCCCTCCTTTTCAGGGGGTGCTTCGCGACGCGTCCCTGCTCTTCGTATGTTTTTCCCTCCCCTCTTTAGGGACTTCGCCGTAAAGCAAGCGCCGGCGGCGTTTGTAGGCGAAGTGCGAGCCGACAGGCGAGCCGGCAACAGCGCGGACGAAGTCCGTCCATAATTGCAGGACGGGTGGCGCGAAGCGCCGGGATGGGGTACTCGCGGCGAAGCCGCTTAAATAACGCGGCTGTCAGGCCGTCCACAATTGCAGACCGAACAGGTCGAGGCGTTGGCGGCGCCATCCGCCGCCGCCAACGCGGACAAAGCCCATCCACAAGCCCACAAACAAAACCAACATCCGCAGCAACAGACAAATCAAGCATCCCAGCCATTAGGCCGCCAACAACACCATATCGCGCAAAGCGCGATGCCCCATCTACAGAATGATCGCGGAAACAAAGGTGAGCGTGAGCAGCGAGCACAGCGTGGTCACGAGCACGAAGCCGACGCCGTATTCAGGCATGTTGTTGGTGCGGCCGGTGAACATGGCGATCGTGGTCATGGTCGGCAGGGCGGAGACGAGCGTGATCATGAGGATCATGTCGTGCGTGATCGGCATGGGCAGGAAGCCGGCGATCGCGTTGAGCAGCGCGTAGAAGCCGAGCGGGAACACGACCATCTTGACCAGCATGCCCACGTACAGTTCGTAGCGCGTAAGCACGGTCCACCAACGCGTGAGCGCGAACAGGCCACCGAGATAGATGAGCGACATCGGGGTCGCCATCGCGCCGATCCTCTGCAGCGGGGCGAGCACGATCTGCGGAATCTGAACGCCGATGAGAATCAGCGCCAGCGCGGTCATGTTGCCGATGAACGCGGGGTTGACGAACCGTCGCAGCAGGGCGAGCACGCGGCGGCCGATCGACGGCCGATCTGCCGATGCGGCGTCATGCCGCCGTGTCACGCTCCCGGTCACGGAATGATCACGAACATCGCGCGCATTGCCGGCACCGGTGTCCGCATCGCGCCCGGCGCCCGATTGACCATCATGCGCCGTCTTTGCGCTGCCATCGTCGTCCTTGACCGGCTCGCACAGCCATACTCCGTACGTCCACAGGATCGTCTGGTCCACGAACGACATGAGCGCGACGAACAGCGCGGCCTCCTTGCCGAACAGCGACAGCAGGATCGGAATGCCGATGAAGCCGGCGTTGCCGAAGATCATCGAGCATTGGAAGATATGCGAACGATTGCCGCGCAATCGCAGCACGTGCGCGACGACGAAGAACACGGCGATCAGCAGCGCGTACATGATGATCGTGAGCACGATGTCGCCGCGGTTGTCGATGAGCTGCGTGCGGGTCGTGCCGTCCACCGCGTTCGAGAACACGAGCAGCGGAATGAGCACGCTCAGCAGCAGCGAGCACATGCCGTTGAGCGCGGTCTGGCCGTACAGTCGCAATCGCACGCAGATATAGCCGACCATGAGCATGATGAAGAAGCCGACCAACTGGCCGACCACGATCTCGAACTGTCCCATTTCCCCTTGTTTCTTCCTGACGAGCGTGCTGCGATCCTTGTCATGTCGACCGATCCGCCGCAGTTCCTGTCATGCAGGCTGATCTGCCGCAGTTCCTGTCATGTCGACCGAGCGACAGCGAGCGGAGACATCTTTGGCGTCACCGCACGGCACGCGGCCCGACTCCGTTCACTGCACGTACCGGCGGCGCGCGTAGACGCCCCAATCCGGCCGCGGCTCGTGCTCGCGGATGCTGGTGCGCACGTCGCCGTAGAAGTCGAGCTTGCGCAGCACGTGATCATAGGCGGCGTCGAGCGCGCGCCGCTGTTCCTCGATCGCCTCACGGCGGTGCTCGAGCAGGTCCATCATCTCGTCGATGTGGCCGGCCTCGTCGGCCTCGTAGGTGAAGAACCGTTTGAGTTCGTCGATGGTCATGCCGGCGTCCTTGAAACAGCAGATCGAGCCGAGCCGGTCGACGTGCTCGCGCCGGTAGATGCGTTGGCCGGTCGCGGTGCGGCCGACGTTCGGCAGCAGGCCCTGATCCTCGTAGTAGCGCAGCGTCGACGGCTCCATGTGGAACCGGTCGGCCATCTGCCGAATCGTGTACGTCTCGTCCTTGCCGGCATCGCCCATCGTCGTTCGTCCTTCCGATCATCGTCCGCGGTACGTCGCCCCGCGCATCCGGCACGCGCACCGTCGCGGCATCCTCCGCGATCGGCCGCCGCCGGACCGTTCCACCGATCTGCCGTAACGCACACCATTATCCGCAACGTTGCGACACGCTGATCGACGGTCGACGTGCCCGAACTTGCGTTCAAGCGCACTTGAAGCGTAATGATAGTACCAACAGCTGTCCGACGCACGTTTCGTATGACAATTGCCACCGTGATGCAGACCGTGCGAACGACGGCCGACGATCGTACACCAACCGCGGCATCACCGCCGCGATCATCAATGGGAGGATGATATGTTCGAACCGACCAACGACTACGCACCGGCCACCACCCGGTACAACGAGATGCGCTACAACCGCTGCGGCACCAGCGGACTCAAGCTGCCGGCGATCTCGCTCGGCTTCTGGCACAACTTCGGCGACATCACGCCGTACGAGCAGATGAAGTCGCTCGTCTTCACCGCGTTCGACAACGGCATCACGCACTTCGACCTCGCCAACAACTACGGCCCCGAGCCGGGCGCGGCCGAGAAGAGCGCCGGCCGGCTGATCCATCAGTACTTCGCCAAGCACCGCGACGAGCTGATCGTCTCCACCAAGGCCGGCTACGAGATGTGGGCCGGACCTTACGGCGACGGCGGTTCGCGCAAGTACCTGATCGCCTCGCTCGACCAGAGCCTCGAACGGCTCGGCCTCGACTACGTGGACATCTTCTACCATCACCGTCCGGATAACGACACCCCGCTCGAGGAGACGATGGGCGCGCTCGCGCAGATCGTGGCAAGCGGCAAGGCGCTGTACGTGGGCCTGTCGAACTACGACGGCGAGCGCCTCGCCAAGGCCAGCGCGATTCTCGACGAGCTGCACGTGCCGTTCGTGATCAACCAGAACAAGTACAACATTCTTGACCGCACGGTGGAGCGCAACGGTTTGAAGGACACGGCCAAGAAGCTCGGCAAGGGTCTGATCACGTTCTGCCCGCTCGAGCAGGGTCTGCTCACCGACCGCTACCTCAACGGCATTCCGGCCGATTCGCGCGTGGCGCACGATCCGCGCTTCTTGCATGAGGACAGCGTCGAGCGCGTGCATAACAAGATCGTCGCGCTCAACGAGATCGCCTACCAGCGCGGTCAGACGCTGGCGGAAATGAGCCTCGCGTGGCTGCTGCGCGACGACACGGTGACCAGCGTGCTCGCCGGCGCGTCCAAGCCGCAGCAGATCCTCGACAACATCGGTGCCCTGAAGAACACCACGTTCAGCGACGAGGAACTCGCCGCCATCGACAAGATCGCGCTCGGCTGAGCCGCGCCATGGCAACCCCGCGCTGCCGTGGTGTTGCCATGATCGACGGCACAACGGCGGCGATATGAGTGAAGGTCCTCTCCACGGATGTGTGGAGAGGACCTTCACTCATATTCGGGCGATCCGCCGATCAGCCGAACGACCGATCAGCGAATCGCCGTCACATCACTCGACGGTGTTGTCCGGGACTTCGATGCCGTTGCCGAAGCGGACGTCGCGGGCGGCGGCGACGCGGGACGGCAGACCGTAGATGTCGATGAAGCCGTTGGAGGACTTCTGATCGAAGGTGTCGCCGGAATCGTAGGTGGCGAGCTTGTAGTCGTACAGCGAGGCGTCGGAGCGACGGCCGGTGACGACCGCGCGACCACCGTGCAGGGTCATGCGGATCTCACCGGAGACGTACTGCTGCGTCTCCTCGATAAACGCGTTGAGCGAGCGCACGGCCGGGGAGAACCACTGCGCGTCGTAGACCAGTTCGGCCCAGCGCTTGTCGATGTCGCGCTTGATGCGGTGCTGCTCGCGCTCGAGGCAGCAGTTCTCGAGCTCCTGGTGGGCGGTGATGAGCGCGATGGCGCCCGGGGCCTCGTACAGCTCGCGGGACTTGATGCCGACCAGACGGTCCTCGATCAGGTCGATGCGGCCGATGCCCTGCGCGCCGGCGCGGCGGTTGAGCTCTTCGATGGCCTGCAGCGGGGTGACGTCGCGGCCGTCGATCTTGACCGGGATGCCCTGCTTGAATTCGATGGTCACCTCGTCCTCGACCGGCGGGAAGGCCGGATCGTCGGTGTAGGAGTAGCAGTCCTTGGTCGGACCGTTCCACGGGTCCTCGAGGAAGCCGGTCTCGATGGCGCGGCCCCACACGTTCTGGTCGATGGAGTACGGCGACTTCTCGGTCTGGGTGATCGGCAGCTTGTGCTCCTTGGCGAACGCGATCTCCACGTCACGGGTCAGCGACAGGTCGCGGATCGGGCTGATGGCCTTGAGCGTCGGGTCGATCGAAGCGATGGACACCTCGAAGCGGACCTGGTCGTTGCCCTTGCCGGTGCAGCCGTGGGAGATCGTGTCGGCGCCGAACTGGTGGGCGGCGCGCACGAGGTGCTTGGAGATGAGCGGACGGGAAATGGCGGAGACCAGCGGGTACACGCCTTCGTAGAGGGCGTTGGCCTTCAGGGCCTTCATGCAGTACTCGTTGGCGAATTCGTCGCGGGCGTCGACCACGTAGGATTCCACGGCACCGCAGGCGAGCGCGCGCTGCTTGATGGTCTCGAGGCTTTCGCCACCCTGGCCGACGTCGAGGGAGACCGCCACGACGTCCTTGCCAGTGCGCTCCTTGAGGTACGAGATGGCGACGGAGGTGTCTAGACCGCCTGAGTATGCGAGTACGATGCGCTTGTTATCGCTCATGATTGCCTTTCTGTAAACGTCAGCTGATGCAAGTATATGCGCAAGTCTGTATATTTATGCATTGGCGTGGCGAACAAGTTCAGTTTTTGGACGCGATGGACAACAGCCATTGCGCGCGTGCGGCCGCGATGTCGTCGTCGGAGCAGATCACCATCACGGTATCGTCTCCGGCGATCGTGCCGAGCACGCCGTCGATCGGCTGCTTGTCGACCACGCTGGCCACATATTGGGCCGCGCCCGACGGCGTGTGCACGACGATCAGGTTCTTCGCCGCCGCGACCGACGTGACCAAGCCGCCCAGCACCTTCGCCATCTGCTGTTCGGCCTTCTCGCCGATGCCGGCGGCCTGATGGACGGCATGATCGCCCACGGTGTAGGCGATCGTGCCGTCCTTGAGCCGCGTCTTCATCGCGTTGATCTCGTCGAGGTCCCGACTGAGCGTGGCCTGAGTCACGTCGATGCCCTCGTCGGAAAGGATGCCGGAGAGCTGCGACTGCGACGTGATGATGTGGTTGAGCAGGATCTCCTCGATCACGCTCAACCTCGCCGCACGCGTCGCGGGACGCTGCACCGGCGTGTTGGAGTCACTCATGCGAGCAGGCTTTCGTCGCCGCGCTGCTGGCCGACGAGCCAGGTGAGCAGCGCCTTCTGCGCGTGCAGACGGTTCTCGGCCTCATCCCACACCACGGACTGCGGTCCGTCGATCACCGACTCGGTGACCTCTTTGCCACGATAGGCGGGCAGGCAGTGCTGGAACAGCGCGTCCGGCTTGGCGAGCGCCATAAGCTCGTCGTTGACCTGATAGTCCCAGAACGGCTTGGAACGGATCGCGTATTCGGCCTCCTCACCCATCGACACCCACGTGTCGGTGAAGACGCAGTCGGCGTCGGCCACGGCCTCGCGCGGATCGATGGTGACGAGGATCGAACCGCCGTTCTCGGCGGCGATGCGCTCGGCGTCCTCGACGATGTCCTTGCGCGGCAGGTATCCGTACGGGCCGGCGACGCGCACGTGCATGCCGGCGACCGCACCGGCCAGCAGATACGAGTTGGCCATGTTGTTGGCCGCGTCGCCCACGTAGGCGATGGTCTTGCCGGCGAGCGCGTCCACGCCGCCGCGGAACTGCGCGATGGTCAGGAAATCGGCGAGCACCTGGCAGGGGTGGAAGTCGTCGGTCAGCGCGTTGACGACCGGGCAGGTGGCGTACTTGGCCATCTCCTCGACACGGTCCTGGCCGAAGGTGCGCCAGACGATGCCGTACGCCATGCGGGTGAGCACGCGGGCGGTGTCGGCCACCGGCTCGCCGCGGCCGAGCTGGGAGCCGGACTTGTCGATGACGAGCGGGTAGCCGCCGAGTTCCGCGACGCCGATGGAGAAGCTGGAACGGGTGCGGGTGCTGGGCTTGTCGAACAGCACGGCGACGGCCTGGGGACCGGCGAACGGCTGCTTGTAGAAGCGGTTTTCACGGAACTTCATGCCGAGTTCGAGTACCTGCTTCTGTTCTTCATGGTTAAGATCGTCGTCGCGCAGCATGTGGCGAAGCTGACCGGTCATGGAGTGTGCTCCTTATCGTTCGTTTCGGTTCGTTTCAGTCGTTGGGAAGATCGTTGGGGATACGGGAGAGGATGTCGACCGCGGCATCGACGTCTTCGGCGGTGACGATCAGCGGCGGCGCGAGACGCAGCGCGTCGGGGGCGACGGCATTGACGATCAGGCCATGTTCGAGCGCCCAGTTCATCGCCGCATGGGCGCACGGATGGGCCAGCTGGATCGCGTCCAGCAGACCGCTGCCGCGCACAGACGCGAACAGCGGGTTGCCCGATGCCGCGATGCCGTCGCGCAGCTGCTTGCCGCGCTCCTCGGCGTTGGCAACGAGATGCTCGTCCTCGATCACGCCGATCGTGGCGAGCGCGGCGGCCGCGCCGAGCGGGTTGCCGGCGAAGGTCGAGCCGTGCGAGCCGGGCGTGAACAGGCTGGAGAGCTTCTGGCCGAAGGCGATCATGCCGCCCATCGGGAAACCGCCGGCGACGCCCTTGGCGAACGTGACCATGTCGGGTACGACGCCTCCGGACAGATCATCGCGCTGGAACGCGAACCATGCGCCGGTGCGGCCCATGCCGGTCTGGACTTCGTCGATGATGAGCAGCGCGTCGTGCTCGTCGCACATCTGGCGTGCCGTCTTGACATAGTCGGCGCCGAGCGGACGCACGCCCGCCTCGCCTTGGATGAGTTCCATGATGACGGCGGCGACCGGTCCCTTGCCGTACTTGCCCTGGCCGGTCTGCATGAACGCGTCGTGCAGTGCCTGCACGTCGCCGGCCTTGACGAATTCGATGTTCGGCACGAGCGGTTCGAACGGCGTGCGGATGGCGGGCTTCCACGTCGCGGACAGCGCGCCCAGCGTGCGGCCGTGGAAGCCGCTGGTCATCGCGATAATGCGGGCCGGCTTGCCGCCGATCGACGGGGTCGCGCCCGGAAGCGTGCGGCCGTACAGTTTGGCGAGCTTGATGGCCGCCTCGTTGCCTTCGGCGCCGGAGTTGCCGAAGTAGACGTGCGAGCCTTCCGGGGCTCCTGCGAGCTTGACGAGTTTGGCGGCGAGCGTGATCTGCGGCTCGGTGGCGAAGTAGTTGCTGGTGTGCGCCACCTTCGCGGCCTGACGGCTCACGGCCTCGACCCACTTGGGATGCGCGTAGCCGATCGAGTTGACGGCGATGCCGGCGAGGAAGTCGAGGTATTCGTTGCCGTCGACGTCCCATACGTGCGCGCCCTGGCCGTGGTCGAGCACGCGCAGCGGCGTGCCGAACACGTTCATGTGCACCTGGGAGTACTCACCCAGCCATTTGGAGTCCTCGGACCCCAGCGTTTCCTTCTGTTCAGTAGCCATATGAACTCCTCATTTCGACACCGTCCTCGGGCACGACCATCGTACCGATGCCCGCGCTGGTGAAAATCTCGTTCAGGATGGAATGCGGCTTGCGCCCGTCGATGATGTGCGCCTGCGGCACGCCGCCGTCGATCGCACGCACGCAGGCCTCCATCTTCGGCCTCATGCCGGATTCAAGGTCGGGCAGCATGTCGCGCAGGTTCTCCACGCCGATGCGTCCGATCAGCGAGTTGCGGTCCGGCCAGTCGGCGTACAGGCCGTCCACGTCGGTCAGGACCACGAGCTTGCGCGCGCCGAGCGCCGCGGCAAGGGCGGCGGCGGCGGAATCGGCGTTGACGTTGAGCACCTCGCGCGGATCGTCCTCGTTCGGGGCGACCGAGGAGACGACCGGGATACGGCCGGCCGCGATCAGATCCTCGACGGCCGACGCGTCGACGCTCACCACGTCGCCCACAAGGCCGACGTCGGTGGGCTTGCCGTCGATGACCGGCTTGCGCTGCATGGCCGAGAACAGGCCGCCGTCCTCACCGGACAGGCCGACCGCAAGCGGGCCGTGCGCGTTGATCAGGCCGACCAGCTCGCGCGACACCTTGCCGGTGAGCACCATGCGCACCACGTCCATCGCCTCGGGCGTGGTGACGCGCAGACCGCCCTTGAACTCGGATTTGATGCCGAGCGCCTTGAGCATCTGCGAGATCTGCGGGCCGCCGCCATGCACGACGACCGGATGCAGGCCCACCTGACGCAGGAACACCATGTCCTCCGCGAAGCACTGCTTCAAATGGTCGTCGATCATCGCGTTGCCGCCGTATTTGACGACGATGCGTTGGCCGGCGAACTCCTCGAGCCACGGCAGCGCCTCGATGAGCACTTCGGCCTTCTGGTCGGCGCGCAGATCGGTGTGCACGTCGAAATGGAACCCAGGTCCCTTGATATCAGCCATTGTCTTCTTTCTGGTTTTTGCGCTTCCCTTGGTATCTCGGAGGTTCGTCGGACGGTGTCCGGTGCTCGACCGTAAGACTTGGGCGAGCGCCCCGGAGCGTGTCGAGCACCGGATACCGTCCGGCGAACCGGCAGACCCGTCAGCTTTCGTAGTCGGCGTTGATGTGGACGTATTCGTGGGTCAGGTCGTCGGTCCAGACCGTGGCCTCGGCGTCGCCGGCGTTCAGGTCGATGTCGATGTGGACCTCGCGCGGGGTCATGTCGACTTCGGAGCGGTCGCGTCCGGCTCCGCCGTTCTCGCAGATGCGTACGCCGTTGACGTCGACGGTCACCTTGGTCGAGTCGTACGGGGCGACGTCGACCGGCACGGTGCCCAGCGAGGAGACGATGCGGCCCCAGTTCGGGTCGTTGCCGCTGATCGCGCACTTGAGCAGGTTCGATGCGGCGACGGCACGGCCGCAGGCCAGTGCGGCTTCCTCGGTGGTGGCTCCGGTGACGGTGATGCGGATGTCATGGCTGGCGCCTTCTCCGTCGCCGATGATCTGGCGGGCGAGCGAAGCGCAGACGGCCGCGACGAGGTCGTTGAACTCGTCGGGGTCCGGTTCGACGCCGGACGCGCCGGAGGCGAGCAGCAGCACCGTGTCGTTGGTGGACATGCATCCGTCCACGTCGATGCGGTTGAACGACGTGTTCACGCCGGCGTTCAGCGCGGCCTGCAGCTGGCCGGCGGAGACGACGGCGTCGGTGGTGATGACGCACAGCATGGTGGCCAGCTGCGGGGCGATCATGCCCGAGCCCTTGACCATGCCGCCGATGCGCCATCCGGCCTTGCTGTCGAGCGTGACGGTCTTCGGCTTGGTGTCGGTGGTCATGATGGCGTGGGACGCGTCCGAGCCGGCCTCGGCGGTGTTCGCCAAGGTCTCATAGGCGACCTTGGCCCCGGCGAGCACGTGGTCGAGCGGCAGCAGCTCGCCGATCAGACCGGTGGAGCAGACGGCGATATCGGCCGGTTCAGTGCCGACCAGTGCGGCGACGGTCTGCGCGGTCTGTTCCGACTGGCGGTATCCGGCTTCGCCGGTGCATGCGTTCGCGCCGCCCGAGTTGAGAATCACGGCCTTGATATGACCGTCGGCCACGGCCTTGCGACTCCACTGCACTGGCGCCGCGCAGAAGCGGTTGGACGTGAACACGCCGGCCGCCGCATCCAGCGGGCCGTTGTTGACGACGAGGGCGAGATCCTTCTTGCCTTCGACGGCGGAAATGCCGGCGACCACGCCGGCCGCAGAGAATCCTTGTGCATAAGTGACGCTCACGGTGCTACTCCAATCTTGGTCAGGCCCGCATCCTCCGGCAGACCCAATGCGACGTTCAGTGACTGCACCGCTTGCCCGGCGGTGCCGCGGTTGAGATTGTCGATGGCGGCGAAGGCGATCAGGCGTCCGGCCTTGCGGTCGGTGACGACCTGGACGTGCGCCGCGTTCGATCCGATGATGTTGGCCGTGGCCGGCAGCGTGCCTTCCGGCAGCACGGAGATGAATTCCTGCCCGGCGTAGGCGTCGAGCCAGACCTTGCGAATCTCGTCATCGCTCATCGCCGCGGCCTTGGCCGTCATCGGAGCCGAGACGACGGCGAGGATGCCGCGCGACATCGGCACGAGAATCGGCGTGAAACCAAGCGTGAAACCATCGGCGGCCGTGGCGTCCTCGCCGGACGCATGGGCGAAGTTCTGCAGGATCTCGGGAATATGCCGGTGTGTGCCGCCCACGCCGTACGGCACGGCCGAACCGAATGCCTCGGCGGCGAGCAGGTTGGTGCGCTTGAGGTTCTTGCCGGCGCCCGAATAGCCGACCGCCAGATCGGCGACCAGTCCCTTTGGCTCGACCAGTCCTTCGGCGACGCCCGGCTGCATGGCCAGCGTCGTGGCGGTCACGTTGCAGCCCGGGCCGGCGATGCGCTTCGTTCCCGGCAGCAGCTCACGCTGGCGACGGTAGGAGCCGTCGGAGGCTCGCCCGAGCAGCAGTTCCGGCATGCCGTACGTCCAGTGCTCGTAGAAGTCGCCGCCATAGTATTCGTCCCATGCCGACTTGCATTCCAGCCGGTGGTCCGCGCCCAGATCGACCACCACGGCGTTCGGGTCGAGCTGCGCGGCCAGTGCGCCCGACGCGCCGTGCGGCAGCGCGAGTATGATCACGTCATGGCCGTTGAGGACTTCGGGGGTCGTATCCTCGACCGTCAGATCGGCGAGTTGCGGAATATGCGGCATGTGCTTGCCGAGCTTGTCGCCGACCGATGAGTGGCCCGCCACGCAGGTCACTTCGAAGTCGGGGTGCGTCGCGAGGATGCGCAGCGCCTCTCCGCCCGCGTATCCGGTCGCCCCCGCCACGGCCACGGTATAGTTCGCCATATCGTTGCTCTTTTCTTCTGCGTACGTCAACAACAGGCCACTATACACTTTATGCAGTACATTGCATAATTATGCAATGCGGGGTGTCCGAAAGGCGACACCCCGCATGTCCAGATCGCTCGCCGGTCCGCAAGCCGGCATTTCAGGCGCGGATCGAACCGTCCGAATTACCGCTGTAGCCGCCGGACATCATGTCGAGCATCTGCTGGTAGTAGTCGAACATGCTCATGCCGTTGATCGCAAGCCAGACTTCCATGATCGTGAAGAACACGTTGACGAACACGGCGATGAAGGCAAGCCAGAAGCCCTTCATATGGAACAGTCGCGTGCGGCGCATCGAGATGGCGCCCATGATGGCGGGTAGGACCGGCAGCGGGAAGAACAGCGCGCATACGAGCGAGACGACCGACAGCATGTCCCAGTGCCCGTACAACGGGTTCTGGTTCGGGTCGTCCATGTCGATGCCGTTGACGTATCGCGGCGTATGCGGCGGAACCGGCTGCTGGTATCCGGGCATGTTGCCGTATGGCTGCTGCCATTGGTTCGGCTGGCCGTATTGCTGATTGGGCTGCGCGTTCGGTTGGCCATATGGCTGGCCGTACGGTGCGGACGGGTTGGCGTTGGCCGGATACTGGTTCGCCGCCGGCTGCTGGGTCTGTCCGTTCGCCGCGGCCGGGGTCTGCTGCTGGTCGGTGACTGGCTTGGCTTCCGGCTTGCCGTAGACATATGGGTCGTATCCGGACGGGTATTGGTTGGCCATAGCACCGTATTCCGGCTGCTGGTACTGCCCGTACTGCGGCTGGTCGTTCGGCTGGTCGCCGGTGCTGTTCTGGGAATCGGTCATGGTCTGGGATGTCCTTACTGTCGGTTGAAAAAAGGGGCTTCCCGTTGGCGGGGAAGCCCCTTGCGTCTAGAGGTCACGCACGCAGCTGGGCGCCGAGTTCGGCGGCCTTGCTGACGATCGCCTTGCGGATCGCCTCGCTGTCGTCGGCGGTCAGCGTCTTGTCGGGCGCGCGGAACACGACGGCGAATGCGAGCGACTTCAGGCCCTCGCCGATCTGGTCGCCGGTGAACACGTCGAACAGTTCGATCGATTCGAGCGCGTCGCCTGCGGCCTCACGGATCACGGCCTCGAGCTGGGCGGCGCTCACCGAGGTCGGCACGGTGAAGGCCAGATCCTGCTTGACGGGCGGGAACGTGGAGATCGGCTTGGCCTGCACGGGCTTACCGTCGAGCGTGGCGAACAGCGCGTCGAGGTCAAGCTCGAACGCGGCGGAGTGCGCCGGGAATCCGAGCGCCTCGTTGACGTGCGGGTGCAGTTCGCCGACCATGCCGACGAACGTGCCGCCGGCCATCACACGGGCGGCGCGGCCGGGATGCCACTGGGCGGGCACGTCGGCGGCGGCCGGCTGGTCGAAGGTCAGGTCGGCGCCCAGACGGTCGGCGATGCGGCGCACCGCTTCGACGGCGTCGCTCCAGTCGACGGCGCGCTTGCCGCCGAGCCAGCCGGAGTTCTCGGCCAGACCGGTCAGGATGCCGGCCACGTGCATCGGCTGTGCGGGCAGGCCGGCGTCGAGCGCGGCGAGCTGCTCGTCGGTCGGCTTGACGCCGCCGGGCAGCGCCGGGATGGCGGGCGCGTTCGGGTCCCACAGGTAGACGTGGCCGATCTCGTACAGGGCGATGTTCTCGAGGCCGCGGCGCAGGTTGAGCTGCACGGTGCCGGCGAGGGTCGGCAGGATGTCGCGGCGCAGGTACGGGCGGTTGCCGGCCAGAGGATTGGCGACCTCGACGCTCACGGGCTTGATGGCCTCGGGATCGTACGAGAACTCCTTGTATTCCTCGTCGCCGACGAACGGGTAGCTCAGCGCTTCGACCATGCCGTATTCGGCCAGTTCGTTGGCGACCTCGCGGCGATGACGCTGCTCGGAGGTCAGTCCCACGGTGCCTTCGACCGGTGCCGGCGGCACGGTGATCGGGATCTCGTCGTAGCCGACAAGTCGGGCCACTTCCTCGACCAGATCGCACGGCTCGTTGAGGTCCGGACGCCAGCTCGGCGCGGTGACGGAGAATTCGCCGTTGCCGCCGCCGGCCACGCGGCAGCCGATGTCGGTGAGGATGTCGCTGATGCGGTTGACGTCGAGGTTCAGGCCGGCCACGCGGGCGACCTCGCTCGCCTTGAAGTGGATCGGGCGGCGGAACACGACGTTGTTGACGTCGGTCGGATGTTCGCTCGGCTCGCCGTCGCCATAGCGCGACAGCAGTTCGGCGGCCATCTGGGCGGCGGCCGGCTGCAGCTGCGAGTCGACGCCGCGCTCGAAGCGGCGGGACGCCTCGGACGGGATCTTGTGGCGGCGCGCGGAGCGGGCGATCGTCACCTGGTCGAAGTGCGCGGCCTCGAGCAGGATGTTCTTGGTGTCCGCGGTGACTTCGCCATACAGGCCGCCCATCACGCCGGCCAGGCCGAGGATGCGCGAGCCGCGGTCGCCGTTCGGCGAATCGGTGATGAGCAGGTCCTCGGTGCTCAGATCGTGGTTCTTGCCGTCGAGCGTGGTGAGCTTCTCGCCTTCGCGGGCGCGGCGCACGACGATCGGGCCTTCGATCTTGTCAAGGTCGTAGGCGTGCATCGGCTGGCCGAGGTCGAGCATCACGTAGTTGGTGACGTCCACGGCGAGCGAGATGGAACGCATGCCGGCGCGCACGAGACGGCGACGCATCCAGTTGGGCGTGTGTGCGGCCGGGTTGAAGCCGCGCACGGCGCGCGCGTAGTAGCGGTCGCAGCCGGGCACGCCGTGGATCGGGTTGTCGTCCTCGATCTGCACTTCGATGTCGGGGGTGACGTTCGGGTCGCCGGTGACGGCCGGAGCCTTCTCGTTCAGTTCGATCGCCGGGTCGACGTAGGTCGCGCCGGTCGAATGATGGTATTCGCGGGCGACGCCACGGTAGGAGAACGCGTAGCCGCGGTCCGGGGTGATGTTGATCTCGAGCAGCGGCTGGTCGAGGTGCAGCAGGTGCATCGCGTCGTCGCCGGGCTTCAAGGCCTCGTATTCGGCCGGGGTGAAGCCGTAGTTGCGCAGCAGGATGATGCCGTCGTGGTTGTCGCCCAGTCCCAGCTCGCGCTCAGAGGCGCACATGCCGTTGGAGATGTGGCCGTAGGTCTTGCGCGGTTCGATCTTGAAGTCGCCGGGCAGCACGGCTCCCGGCAAGGTGACGACGACCTTCTCGCCGGCTGCCATGTTCGGCGCGCCGCAGATGATGCCGCGCGGCACCTTGTTGCCGTTCTCGTCGGTCTCGTTGTATTCGGGGCCGACGTCGACATGGCACCAGTTGATGACCTTGCCGTTCTTCTGCGGTTCGGGGGTCGCGTCGACGACGTAGCCGACGACGATCGGGCCGGTGACCTGCGAGGAGTGGATCTCCTCTTCTTCAAGGCCGACCTTGACGAGGTCCTTGGCGAGCTGCTCGTAGGTCAGGTCTTCGGGGACCTCGACGTGGTCCTTGAGCCAATCGATATCAATCATGGGCATGGGCTATCTCACTCCCCCATCACAAACTGTTCGCTGAATCGCACGTCGCCTTCGACGAGGTCGTGCATGTCGTTGATGTCGTGGCGCAGCAGCAGCGTGCGTTCCACGCCGACGCCGAACGCGAAGCCGGTGTATACGTCCGGGTCAATGCCGGCGGACTTGAGCACGTTCGGGTTGACCATGCCGCAGCCGCCCCATTCGAGCCAGCCCGGACCGCCCTTCTTGTCGGGGAACCACAGGTCGAGCTCGGCGCTCGGCTCGGTGAACGGGAAGTAGCTCGGGCGCAGACGCGTCTTGGCTTCGGGGCCGAACATGGCGACGGCGAGCTTGTCGAGCACGCCCTTGAGATCGGCCATCGTCAGGTGCTTGTCGACGGCGAGCGCCTCGCACTGGTGGAAGACCGGCGTATGGGTGGCGTCGAGTTCGTCGGTGCGGAACACGCGGCCCGGGGACGCGATGTACAGCGGCACGCCGCGGGTGATGAGGGCGCGCACCTGGTCGGAGGAGGTCTGCGTGCGCACGACCATGTTGCTTCCGACGAAGCCGGCGGCGTCCTTGGCCTGGTTGCCCTTGACGTAGAAAGTGTCCTGCATCTGGCGGGCCGGATGGTCGGGGCCGAAGTTCAGGGCGTCGAAGTTGTACCATTCGGTTTCCACTTCGGGGCCGGCGGAGATCTGCCAGCCCATCGAGGTGAAGAAGTCTTCGATGTCCTCGATCACGCGGGAGATCGGGTGGCGCG
Organism: Bifidobacterium sp. LH_230; assembly: GCF_056357555.1. NCBI lineage: Bacteria > Bacillati > Actinomycetota > Actinomycetes > Bifidobacteriales > Bifidobacteriaceae > Bifidobacterium > Bifidobacterium sp. LH_230. Next base: position 125,314 of record NZ_JBKEWJ010000001.1, on the reverse strand, counting down.
CGCCGAGCGGCTTGCGCTCGACGGGCAGCGTCATGTCGACGGTTTCGGCGGCGAGCGCCTTGGCTTCCTCGTCGGCCTTGACCTGTGCGTCCTTCGCGCCGAACGCGCGGCCGAAGTCGGCGCGCAGCTTGCTCATGAGCTTGCCGGCGTCCTTCTTCTGGTCGACCGGCAGCGAGCCGATGGCCTTGCTGGACTGGGTCAGCGCGCTGATGACCTCGCTTTTGATGGCTTTCAGTTCCTCCGAGCTGGAGGCGTTCTCGATTTTCGCTATGCCGTCGTTGACCGCGTCGGTCACCGCTTGGGCATCGAATTGCACTTCTGCCACGAGCACCCTTTCCTTGACTTGCATCATCGCATGTTCGAAAACATGCATTTTTCAAGCATTAAACCAACTTCACATTGTCCCTATATGACTCGACATAGGGGCGTGTGAAGGCTCACATGCGTTGTGTTGCCGCCACCCTGCCGTGTCACCGGGTCATGGCGAGGCTCATGAGCATCACCGCGGCGGAGGTACTGAGGTTGAGCGATTCTGCTTTGCCGTATAGCGGGATGGAGACGATACGGTCGCACTGTTCGAGCACGGCTTGCGGCAGTCCGCGTGCCTCGTTGCCGAACAGGATCGCCTCGCCGGCCGGGCTTGCACCGGAGGCCAGCGCGTCGCGGCGTTCGGCGAGCACGTCCGGCAAGGATTCGGGGCTGCGCCGATCCGTGCCGTACACGTCGGCCGCGACCACCGTCATGCCCTGTTCGCGCGACCATGCGAGGAATTCGTCCGTTCCCATCGTCACGATGGGCAGGTGGAACAGCGATCCGGCGGTGGAACGGATGACCTTCGGGTTGAACGGGTCCACGCATTCGTCGACGAGCACGACCGCATCGCATCCGGCCGCGTCGGCCGCACGGATCACCGTGCCCGCGTTGCCCGGGTCGCGTACCTGCCAGAATGCGGCGACGAACGGCTCGCCGTCGTCGTCATGCCTGACGTCGTCGTATCGCAGCGCCTCCCGCATGGCATGAAGATCGCCCACGGCGGCGATGCCCTGCGCGTCGGAGCTGATCTTCGTCATGACCGCGCGGGTCGCCTTGTGCACGTAGACGCCGGATTGCAGCGCCTTGCCGGCGATCTTGGCGATTGTTGGGTTGGCGAACGGGGAGTCGGGCTGGTCGCCGTCGACCTCGACGTACAGGTCCTGCACCACGTCCGGATGCCACAGCACGGCTTCGCGTACGGACTGCGGTCCTTCGATGAGAAACCGCCCGGAGCGTTCGCGGGTTTTGCGGTTGGTCAGATCCGCGGCGCGGCGGATGCGTTCGGCCTTGACATTGGCCAGTACTTCAGCGGAAATCGGCATATTCGCTACCCTACCTTACCGTCGTGCGTTCGCCGGATTCCCGTGCGTCGCCCGGCCGGCCGGACGATTGCAGTCTCTTCGGCGCGTCGGCGAAGTCGAAGAGCACGCCGTCCGCGATGTCGCAGATAGCCGGCCAGTCCCTGTCCGACGAGTCGTCGTGCATGGCCCACACGCTCATGCCGGCGGATTTCGCCGATTGCACGCCGACCAGCAGATCCTCGAACACGGTGCAGTCCTCGGGCTGCACGCCAAGCCGGCTCGCGGCCAGCAGGTATACGTCCGGCCTGTCCTTGCCGACGTCGCCCGCATCGTCGACGCTGACGACGCACTCGAAAAGGTCGAGGATGCCGACGTGTTGCATCGCCGGTTCGCGCAGCGCCGGGGGCAGCGAAGTGGCGACCGCCAGCTTGGCGCCGGTGCCCTTGAGATACCGCAGGTATTCGACGGCGTGGGGTTTGGCCTCCACGACGGTGGAATAGGCGACGCGTGCCATGTCGTCCCATTCCTGCATCAGTTCCTCTGGCGTATCCGTCAGGCCGAACCGGGCGATCGTGTATTCGGCGATCTGTCGGAACTGCATGGCAGCGACCTTGATCATGTAATCGCCCGGGACCTCGATGCCTCTGCGGGCAAGGAAGTCGATGTCCACCTGATCCCACACGCCCATCGAATCGAGCAGCGTGCCGTCGAGGTCGAAGATGGCGGCCTTGCCGGTGTTATCGGTCGTATTCTGTACCGTCATTGGGATGTCTTTCTCTATGTCATGTGTCGGTCATGGTTTCAAACGCTGGCGCAACCGTCCATGGCGCTATAGGGTCGACGAATCGAGCAGTTCCCGCGCGTGGTCGAGCGAGGCTTCGGATTCCGATCCGGAGAGCATACGGGCGATTTCGCGTACGCGCGCGTCGCCCTGCACCTGTTCGACGGTGGTGACGACGCCGACCGCATCGTCGTCCGCGTCCGGCGGCTCCTTGGTGACGACGAACTGCGTGTCCGCCCAGCTGGCGACCTGCGCCAGATGCGTGACGACGATGACCTGCGAGGTCCGTGCGAGACGTGCGAGACGACGCCCCAGTTCGACGGCGGTTTTGCCGCCCACGCCGGCGTCCACCTCGTCGAAGATGAACGTCATCGAGGACGTCTGGTTGACATGCCGGTCGGCGGCCGACAGTTCCATGGCAAGCATGAGACGGCTCAGTTCGCCGCCGGACGCGCTTTTGCCCATCGGCAGCGCCGGCGCGCCCTCATATGGGGTGAACATGAACGCGATATCGTCGCAGCCGGTCGCATCGAGTGGCCATGTGGCCGTTTTCCCGGTTCCCGCGCGTTCGACGACGGTGATGTTCAGTTCGGCGCCGTCCATCGCCAGCGAGGTCAGTTCTGCGCTCACCGTGGCGGCCAGGGACTTGGCCGCGGCGGCACGGGCGGCGTGCAGCCGTTCGGCGGCGGACTTCGCCTTGGAGAACAGTTCGGCGCGTTCCTGTTGCAGTTCCGCCACCTTTTCCGGCGACGCGTCAAGGTCCTCCATGTCGAACACGGCCTTGTCGCGCCATGCGATCACGTCGGTCAGCGTCGGCCCCCATCGGCGGGTCAGTTCCCCCAGTTCGTGGATGCGGGCGTTGATCTCGTCGAGGTTGTCCATGTCGTCTTCCACGTCAAGCTCACGGCTGAGCGAATACACGACGTCCGACAGGTCGGCGTTGATGGATTCGAGACGGGTGGCCAGTTCGCCGAAATCGCCGTCGGCGCGGATCGAACGCAATGCCTGCGCCGCATGGTTGATGAGTTCCGCAGCACCGGCCTCATCACCGTCGACGCCCACCTGCGAGGCGTCCAGTGCGGCAAGCGCGCCCGACACGCCCTGCGCGATGTCGGCGGCGTTCTCGATGCGGGAACGCTTGGCCTTGAGCTCGTCGTCCTCGCCCGGCTGCGGGTCGACGCGGTTGATGCGTTCGATGGACTCGCGCAGGTAATCGGCCTGCTGACGGGCGGACGCCTCCTGATGCTCCATGCGCCGCAGACGCTCGTCCAATGAGCACAGGGCGTCCCAGTCCCGCCGGTAGTCGTCCAGTTCCTTGCCGTCGCCGGCCACCATGTCGAGGAATTCGCGCTGTCGCGCCGCGGATGCGATGCGCAGCTGGTCGGCCTGGCCATGGATGGTGACCAGCTCGCCGGACAGGTCTCCCAGCAGGGCACGGGGTACGCTGCGCCCGTTCACCACGGCCCGGGAACGGCCCGATCCCGGTACGATACGGGACAGGAACAGCTCCCCGTCCTCCGGTTCGATGCCCGCGTCGCGGCAGATGCGGGCCACCGCCGGATCGGCCGCACCGTCCGATGAACCGTCGGATGACGAGACCTCGGCCTGCGAAGCCCCGCCGATCGCGAACACGCCCTGCGCCCATGCCTTCTGCGCCCCGGGCGAGACACGCCCCGAATCAGCGGCGCCTCCGGAGATCAGTTTGATGGCGCTCAGCAGCATCGACTTGCCGGCACCGGTTTCGCCGGTGATGGCGGTCATGCCCGGGGCCGGCGTCAGCAATGCGTGCCGGATAGGCCCCAGATCTCGGATTTCCAGTTCCTCCAGCATCAGCGGCTCCCCCCGGCATGGTCGGCGCCGTCCGGGAAGACGTGACCGTGATGCACCGGCTGGCCGCCGCGGGCCTGCTCGCGCCAGCCGACGACCGGCAGATCGAATTTGGTGACGAGACGGTTGGTGAACGGCACGCCGGACAGTCGCGCCAGACGCAGGGTGTCCTTGGACTGGCGCACCTCGATGCGCGTGCCCTTGGGCAATGCGCGCTGGCGGCGGCCGTCGCAGCAGATCCACCCGTCCGACATCGAATCGTCGAGGATGTCCATCGCGAACGTCGAGCCGGCCCCGATGATGAGCGGACGCGCGAACAGCGCGTGGGCCGCCAACGGCACCAGCTGCAGGGCCTGCACGTTCGGCCACATGATCGGGCCACCCGCTGAGAACGCGTAGGCGGTCGAACCGGTCGGCGTGGAGACGATCACGCCGTCGCATCCGAACGAGCTCATCTCCACGTCATCGACTCGGATCGACAGCTCGACCATCTTGCCGCGGTCGGCACGTTCGACCGTGATGTCATTGAGCGCCCAATCCCCCAGCGGTTCGCCTGCTCCCGGCAGCCAGACGTCGACGTGCGCGATCATGCGTTCGTCGATCGAATAGTCGTGGGCGGCCACGCGGCGGATCGCCTCGCTCATCTGGAAGCTTTCGAATTCCGCGAGGAACCCGACGTGCCCGAGGTTGACGCCGAGGATCGGCACCTGCGTGCAATGCACGAGTTCCGCCGCGCGCAGGATCGTGCCGTCGCCGCCGAGCACCACCACGATCTCCGTGTTGTCGGGCACCACGGCGGGGCGCGTGCCGAACTGGGGAGCCTCCGTGTTGTCGATGATCGAGACCTCGAAACCGGCACCGCGCAGCTGCGCCACGGCCTCGGCCACGACCGTGCCGCTTTCGCGAAGACGGGTGTGCGTCACCACCACCGCGTGTCGAACGCCAACCATCGCATCCCCCTTGCCCGCAGGAACTATGAACAGGTCCTATCCTAACCGAACCGACCGAAAAAATCGAACACATGTTCGCATGACACGCCGCGGCCCACCTTGCGCCACGCCGTGCGAGGCCGGTTCGCCGCGCCTCGTTCTCACGCGCAGGGCATAGAATGTCCTCACGCATACCGCAGCAGGACCATAGGCCATATTTAGCGAATAAGGAGGGCGCCATGTCGAATCTCGTGTTTGACGAGTCCTCCTCGAACCGCGAATCCTCGCGCGGCTACGCCTGGTGGTTCTCCGGAGACACCTTCGAGAAGGCCGCGGCCGACGAACGTCGCGCCACGCGCAAGCACACGTTCCGCCAGCATATGACTTCGCATCCGGGACGACTGACGATCCTGTACTTCGCCGTGCTGGTCGTCATCGCCACCGGCATGCTGATGCTGCCGATGGCCACGCCGCCCGACGAGACCACGACGTTCTCGACCGCACTGTTCACGGCGATCTCCGCGCTGTCCACCTGCGGCATCTCGATCGTCAACTCCACGACCCACTGGACCGAGTTCGGACAGGCGATCCTGCTGGTGTCGGTGCAGATGGGCGGCCTCGGCGTCATGACCTTCGCCTCGATGATCGCTCTGGCGATCAACCATCATATGAAGGCGACGCAACGACTGCTGACCGCCACGGAACTGGGCACCACGAAGCTGTCCGAGATCCGAGGCGTATTGACCGTGGTCATCACGACCACGTTCGTCATCGAAACGATCACGTTCTTCGCCCTGTTCCCGGGCCTGTGGTCCATCAACCGCGGCGACTGGGGCCGAACCGCGTGGGAGGCGCTGTTCTTCGCCGTCATGTCGTACAACAACGCCGGGTTCACGGCGGACGGCGCGGGACTGCATGTGAACAACTGGGCCGTGGGCATGCCAATCATGATGTCCGCGTTCTGCGGCACGCTCGGATTCCCCGTCATCCTGAACCTCATGCGCTGCGCCCGCAAACATGTGCCGCCGCGCCGGTGGAGTCTGCACACGAAGGTGACGCTGACGATGACGTTCCTGATCGTCGCGGCCTCGCTGGCATGGTTCCTAGCGGTCGAATGGGACAATCCGTACCTGTTCAAGGACGCCGACGTGGAAACGCGTCTGCGGCACGCCGTGGTCGCGGCTGTCATGCCGCGCAGCTCCGGATTCGATCTGTCGTGGGTGCCGCAGGTCAGCGAGGCCACGAAGGTGTTCATGAGCATCGTCATGTTCATCGGCGGCGGCAGCACGTCGACCGCGGGCGGCATCCGCGTCACCACGTTCGCGGTGATCCTGCTGGTGTGCCGCGCCTCGTTCACCGGTCATAAAGACATCAACGCGTTTCGCCGCCGCATCCACACCGATGTGGCGATGACGGCCGTGAGCATCACCACCACATGCCTGATGCTGGTGCTCGGTGCGGCGATGGCTCTGATGCTCGTGTCCGACGCGACGCTGACGAATGCGCTGTTCGACGCGTGCTCGGCGTTCGGTCTTGGCGGCTATACGGTCGGTGTGGCCCGTGAGGACAATCCGGCCGCGTTGGGCATCCTCGCGTTCACGATGGTGGTGGGCCGTCTCGGCCCGATGACGATCGCGTATTCGATCAGCCGGCCGCGCGCGCTGGAAACCGTGCGCTACCCCACCGAACCGCTGGTGGTGGGCTGATCCGGCCGAACGGCAACTTCCGCGGCCTGCTCGCCTACCGCCAAAAGAACGGTATGATTCATAACCGGAAGTTAGTTGTTCATCAGTGATGCGCGTGCGCGGGAAATGAGGGACCACAGTCATGGCAGTCAACGGCAGAAGCATTCTGGTGGTGGGACTGGGCCGTTTCGGCAGTTCGGTGGCGACCACGCTGGATGCGATGGGCCAGGACGTGCTGGCCGTCGACAAGGACCCGGAACTGGTCAACCGCTGGTCGTCGCAGATTCCGACCGTGCAGGCGGACATGACCGACGTGCTGGCGCTGGAACAGCTCAACGCGTCCGACTTCAACACGGCCATCGTGGCGATCGGCGACAGCGTCGAGGCATCGGTCATCGCCACCGGCAACCTGCTGGACGCCGGCATCTCCGACATCTGGGCGAAGTCGGTGTCGAAGGAGCATGCGCGCATCCTGCAGCGCATCGGCGCACGGCACATCATCAACGCGGAGACGGACGCCGGCAAACGCGTCGGCCATCTGGTGTCCGGCAACTATCTCGACTACATCGAAATCGAGGGCGCGCACACGGTCGTCAAGATCCACACGCCGCAGCATGTGGTCGGCTACAGCATCGAGGACGCGAAGGTGCATGAGCGCTACGGCATCACCGTGGTCGGCATCAAATCCCCCGGCAAGGAGTTCCAGTACGGTTCCAAGGAACTGGTCATGCACCGCAACGACGAGCTCATCATCATGGGCAAGGAAGACCAGATCGACAAATTCATCCGCGGCTGATTTTTTCACGGTCATCCCGTCGCTGGTGTGGGGCGGTATCTGTGATGTTCGACACGCTCCGGGGCGCTCGCCCAAGTCTTACGGTCGATCATCACAGATGCCTCCCCACACCAGTCGTTAAGCACCCAAGACAAGCAAAACTGGCGTATCTAAGCTGGTCAGATACATCCTCTAACGAAACATCACGAACACCATCTGGATACAGTTGACCCAGCCCAGCGAGGGTCGGTCTGGCGTATGCGATGTCAGACCGTAAGACTTGGGCGAGCGCCCCGGAGCGTGTCGGACATCGCATACGCCAGATCGACCCGGACACCGCACTATCGAAACATTGCTGATCACTGCATTACAGCGAGACCCACGCGTACAGCAAGTATTCGGCGTTACCGTGGGTGCCTTCGATGGGCGAGTCGGCCGTGGCGACGACGTCCAGTCCGTGTTCGGCGGCGCATTGCGTGACCTTGCGCAATGCCTGTTCGCGCAGGGCCGGGTCCTCCACGATGCCGTGACGATCCAGTCCCTCGCGCCCGACCTCGAACTGCGGTTTGACCAGCAGCACGATATGCGCGCCGGGTGCGGCTATGCGTGCGATGACCGGGATCACGTAGGTCAGTGAGATGAACGACACGTCGGAGACGATCATCTGCGGACGGTATGGCAGACTGTCGGCGGTCACGTCTCGGATGTTGACGCCGTCCATGCGGATGACGCGAGGATCGTCGGCGACGCGCGGGTCGAGCTGGTCGTGTCCGACGTCGAGCGCGATGACCTGTGCGGCGCCGCGTCGCAGCAGCACCTGCGTGAATCCGCCCGTGGACGCACCGATGTCAAGGCATTGCAATCCGTCCGGAGCCGGCAACCCGTCGGCGGCGAACACATCGAATGCGCCGACCAGCTTGTATGCGCCGCGCGAGACGTAGTCGTCGCCTTTGTCGACGCTGATCGACGCATCCGCGTCGACGTTCATGGACGGTTTGGACGCGACCGCTCCCCCGACCGTCACATGGCCGGCTTTGATGAGTTTCTGCGCTTTGGAACGGCTGTCGACCAGTCCGAGATCGACCAGCAGGGAGTCAAGTCGTGCCATAGGTCACCGGTTGTCGTCGAGTTCGTGCTGGAGCCGGTCGAGCACGTCTTGGAATGCGGCGATGCGCTGCGGCATGTCCTTGGCGTCCAGATCGGCCAGTTCGGGCAGCCGTTGGGTCAGGTCGTCGGGCATGAGGAACTCCTTCGAGTGAACAAGTGAACATCGCAGACGGCCTCCTCACGGGGAGGAGGCCGCTTAATGCTTTGCCGACCTCATACTTGGTCGAGTTTAATGTGATGGGTCTGACGCTCCCTCAGTCGGCTTTGCCGATGGCTCCCTCAACCGAGGGAGCCGAGACAAAAGCAGCGAGGAACACAATCAGAGTCCAACCAGTGTCAGAGCGCGAAATCAGGCAACGTGACGGCCGCCGTATCGCCGCCGTTGTCGGCGTACGCCCACATGAGGGCGCAGGCCGCGCGCAGGACGTCCATGCTGGTCGTGTCGCTGACCGTCAGCACGTCGTCACGCAGCGTGGCGGACGCCCCTCCGCACGTCCACGACGATCCGTCGTCACCTGCGGCGACGGCTGCCGGTTGTGCTTCGAGCAGTCCGCGCAGGTCCTTGACGATGTAGGTCGGTCGCAGATGCGCCGGCGCGAGCATCAGCTCGTGCGGATTGGTCACGCCGGTGAGCACGGCCAGCGAATCGTAGCCGCCGCGGTTGCCGGCTTCGATATCGGTGTCGAGACGGTCGCCGATCGCCAGACACGCATCCTTGGCCACCGGTTCCGTATCGTCTCCGGCCGCGAGCAGTCGCGCCTCGTCGTACATCGCGGATTCGGGCTTGCCGGCCGAGGCGACCGGTTCGACGCCGGTCGCGTTGATGACGGCCTGGATCATCGACCCGCAGCCGGGCGCGATGCCCAGCTCGCGCGGGATCGTCAGGTCCCGGTTGGTGACGAAATACGTTGCGCCGCGCTCGACGGCGAACGCGACCTCGGCCATCTCCTGCCAGCGCATGTCCGGATACCAGCCCTGGATCACGGCCACCGGCTCGTCGGCCGCGCCGTCGACCACGATCAGCCCCTGCTTGGAGACCTCCTCGCGCAGATGCTCGGCGCCCAATACCAGCACCTTGGAGCCGGCCGGCACGTGACGGCGCACCATGCGCGCGGCGACCACCGATGAGGTGATGACCTGATGCGGTTCGACCTCAAGGTCGAAACCGCGCAGCTGGTCCGCGACCACACGCTGGAAGCGCGACGAATTGTTCGTCGTGTATTCGATGGTCATGCCGGCCGATTCGGCTTGGCGAATCGATTCGGCGGCGTGTTCGACCGGGTTCTTGCCCCGGTACACCACACCGTCGAGGTCGAGCAGCGCAAGCCGATAGGCTTGCGCGATCGGCTTGTCGGTGGATTTGAGCATACCCGTCATCTCACTCGGCGTCGGAGGAATCGTTCGCCTCGTCAGCGTCGGCGGTCTCATCCGCGTCGGCGGCGTCATCGATGCCGGTTTCCGGCTCGACGGCGGAATCGGAGCCGTCCTGCGCCTCCTGGGCCGGCAGCACGGACTCGTCGTCCGCGTCAGCGGCATCCTCGGATTCGTGCTCGGCGGATTCGCTCATACCGGCGACCTCCTTCACGTCCTCGGCATCGTCCGAGTCCTCGTCGCCCGAAGCGGTGCCGTCGTCCTCGGACTCGCCTTCGGCCTCGTCGGCATCCTCGTCATCATCGGCCGGCGCGTACTGCGCGTCGTCCTCGCTGATGCCGAGCATGTCGAGCTCGTCGTCGCTGAACCGTTCGAGATCGTGGTCGATCACGGCGTCGTTGACGGCCTCGTCATCATCCGCGTACTGCAGTTCGAGCTTGTCGAGCAGCGGATCGAGATCGGCCGCTTCCTCGCCACGGCCGGCCTCCTCGAGGAAGTACTGCTCGGCCTGGATGGCACGCATGCGGTACTCGCCCGGCAGGCCCTTGGAACGGCCGATCGTGTGCACGATCTCGATGGCCTTGTCGATCTGGTCGAGGTCGGCGAGGGCGCCCGCGTACACGAGGAACATCTCGACCTTGGACTCGCCGCGCAGCTGCTTGGCATCGTCGGAGGTCGCCACTTCGACGGCCTTCTTCGGGTTGCCGGTGCCGCGCTCGCAGTCGGCGATGAACGGCAGGTAGTCCGGGAATCCGTTCATGCGGTAGGCGGTGCGGAACTCGCGCAGCGCGAGCTTGTAGTCGCCCTGACGGTACGCGACGAATGCGAGCGTCTCGCGGGCGAAGTCGATGCGGGACGCCTGACGGGCCACCCACTTGGCGTGTGCCAGCGCCAGCTCCGGGTTGGACTCCTCGAGCGCGTAGGCGGCGAGGATGTGCAGACCGATGTTCTCGGCGTGCTCCTTGGACAGGCCACGCAGACGTTCTCGCTCGTCGGTCGACAACATCGACCATTCCATGCCCTTGGGCATCTTCGGCTCATCGGGGCGACGCGCCGTGTACGGGTTCTGCGACGGGAAGCTCATCGTGCCGTCGGAGTTGCGGCGCGGGCCGCGCTCCATGTATTCGCGGCGCTTCGTCTCGCGGTATTCGCGCTTCTCTTCCGGCGTGAACTCGCGACGTTCGCCGTCACCGCGACGCTCGGCGCCGCGCTCGCTGCGGCGGTCGTCACGCTTGAAGTCGCGACGATCATCGCGACGGAAGTCCTTGTGCTCGCCGTCACGATGGAAGTCGCGACGCTCGCCATCGTTACGACGATCATGATCGCGGTGGAAGTCACGACGGTCATCGCCGCCGCGGAACGAACGGCCGCCGTCACGACGGTCATCGCGACGGTAGCGCGGATTGTCGCCGCCCTGACGACGGTCGTCACGACGGAAATCACGACGGTCGCCATCGCAGTGGAAGTCGCGACGCTCGCCGTCGGTACGCTTGAAATCGCGGCGATCGCCGTCACGACGCTCACCGTCGCGATGGAAATCCTTGCGATCATCGTCACGACGGAAGCCGCCGTTACCGCGGTAGCCGCCGCGCTCGCCATCCTTGCGGTAGCCGCCCTTGTGGAAGCCGCCCGACTTGCCGCCGCGGAAACCGCCGCGCTCGCCGTCACGGTGGAAGTCGCGACGTTCGCCGCCCTCGCGGTTGAATTCGCGGCCTTCGCCGGTGCCCTCGCGGTCGCGACGGAAGCCGCCGTCCTTATGGAATCCGCCCTTGTGGAAGCCACCGGACTTGCCGTTGCCGTCCTTGCGGTAGCCGCCGCGCGAGCCGCCGAAGGAACGACCGCCGCCGTTGCCGCCGCGGCCACCCGGACGACCGGAGCCGTAGGACTTGCGATTGCCGTATGATTTGCCGCCCGAGCGGCCCTGTTCTTCTGCCATTGATGTCCTTCACTGATATGCCCGGCTCCCCCGCAATCAGGAGAGCCGGGATCCTTGCTGTGTCTTACTGTCTTACTGTGCTCTAAAAAATACCGGAATCAGTGCTTTTCGACCGCACCGAGGGCCTTCTTGCCGCGGCGGATCAGCGCGAAACGGCCGTGCAGGAAGTCGGCGTCGCCCAGCGTCTGCTCCTCGTCCTCCACACGGCTGTTGTTGAGGTAGACGCCGCCGGACTTGACCGCGCGACGCGCCTCGGAAATCGACTTGAACAGCCCGGCCTTCACGCCGGCCTCGATCACGCGGTCGCCGGCCGCCACGGCCGCGAACGACTTGACACCGTCCTCGTCTTCGACCTTCAGACCATCGATCGCGGCCTCCAACGTGCTCTCGTCGATCGTGCCGAGGTCGCCGCCACGGCCGAACAACGCGGCGGACGCGTCGATCGCGGCCTGCGTCGCGGCCTCGCCGTGCACGAAGCTCGTGACCTCCCAAGCCAGCGTCCGCTGCGCCTCGCGGGCGCCCGGATTGGTCTTCGATTCCTCCACCAGACGTTCGATCTCGGCCTTCGGCAGGAACGTGAACGCCTTCAGCAGGCTTTCCATCTCCACGTCGGGGCGGTTGAACCAGAACTGGTAGAACTTGTAGGGGCTCAGCATGGTGCCGTCGAGCCAGACGGCGTTGCCTTCGGACTTGCCGAACTTCTTGCCGTTCGCGTCGGTGATGATCGGGCTGGTGAACACGTTCACCGTGGCGCCGCGCACCTTGCGGATCAGGTCCATGCCGGACGTGAGGTTGCCCCACTGGTCGGAGCCGCCGATCTCGAGCGTGCAGCCGTACTCGTCGAACAGGTGCAGGAAGTCGTTGCCCTGCAGCACCTGATAGCTGAACTCGGTGAACGAAATGCCCTCTTCGGAGTTGAGACGGCGCGCGACCGTGTCCTTGGCGAGCATGGTGCCGAGGCGGAAGTTCTTGCCGACGTCGCGCAGGAAGTCGATGACGGACATCTGCGCGGTCCAGTCGTAGTTCGACACGAAACGCACCGGGTTGGCGCCGCCGGTTTCGAGGATGCCGCCGATCTGGTTCTTGAGACGCTCGGCCCAGCCGGCCACCACGTCCTTCGGGTTGAGCGTGCGCTCGCCGGACTGGCGCGGGTCGCCGATCAGGCCGGTCGCGCCGCCGACCAGCGCGATCGGATGGTGCCCGGCCATCTGCAGGTGGCGCATGTTGATGAGCTGGACGAGGTTGCCGATGTGCAGGGACGCGGCGGTCGGATCGAACCCGCAATAATAGGTGATCGGCTCTCCGTTCAGCGCTGCGGCGAGCTGATCGCGGTCGGTGGACTGCGAAATCAACCCGCGCCATTCCAGTTCATCGAGGACGGAGTCGAATCCGGCCTCCTTGAAATCGATGACGTGAGCCATAACTGTGGTTTCTCCCTATCAAATTGTGGGTTTTATGCGTCTATCAGTCTCGCAGAACGGCTCGACCTGAACCCGGCCCACGTCGAACGGTCACTTGCGGCCGTGGTACAGCTTCTCGAACGTCTCGCGCAGCTGCTGCAGCGTCTCGTTGTTGCGGTCGGTGCGCAGACGCGGGAACGAGGCGATCATACGGCGCTGCTGGCGGTTGAAGATGCCGTCGGCCGTCTCCTTGACCTTGAGCATGAGCTCGGTCGACATCTCACGGCCGGAGTGCAACGGTCCGTTGACCGCGCCGCCGACCAGCTCGCTCACCTTGCCGGATGCATCGCTGACCGCGTCCGCCGCGTCGCCCAGCCGGTCGCGCATCGCATCGCCGTATTTGGCGACGGTCGCGGACAGCTGGTCGAGGCTGTCCTCGAAGTCGACGATGCCGGCCACGGTGATCACCGTGTCGAGTACGGTCAGCACGAACAGCACGAGACACAGCCAGTGGATGACCGGTTCGGGCATCATGTCGGTGATTTCGGCGACGTGCGGCTGGACGCCGTCGACGATCACGACGCCGCCGATGCCGAACACCACCGCGCCGAGCAGGCAGATGCGGCCGTTGAGGTTGAATTTGAAATGCGAATAGTCCCACCATCGCGCGTGGAACAGCTGTTCCATCGCCCATGAGGTCGCGTATTCGAGTACGGACGCGCCGATCGCGGACAGCAGGAACAACGCGACGGGGTTATGGACACGGCCGAGCAATACGACGCCGAGCACCGCGCCGGTGCCGTAGATCGGGCACAGCGGGCCGTTGAGGAAGCCTCGGTTGACGGGGCGGCGTTCCTGCACCGAAACGAGGATCGACTCGTATACCCAGCCGCAGCAGCTGTAGAACAGGAACCACAGGAAGAGTTTCTCCGCGATCAGCAGCATGGTTCAGCTCCTTTGCTCGTCATGTGAGTGTCCGTGAGGCGCGTCGAATGTGCATGTCGCGACGATGGGCTTGGGCGGGCGGCCGAACCGTTTGAGGCTGACCGTCTCGCGGGTGGCGCTGACCTTGTCGGCCATCGTCACCAGATAGCCTTCGAGATAGCTGGGCGGCGTGGGGGTCATCGGGAACATGTGGCAGGCGATGCTGTCGCGTTCGATCGCGTTGAGCCGGAAGTCCCTCATCGCGTTGCGCAGCGCGGTCTTGCCGTGGGTGAAGCCGTGCAGGCGGTGGTCGCCGTTGTCCCAGTCGTGCCAGTCGTACAGGAAGTAGTCGTGCAGCAGCGCGGCGCGGATGAGCGAGCGCAGGTCGACGCGGTTCCACAGGTGCAGCCGGTCGGCGAACCATACGGCGAGACACGCGACGCGCAGCGAATGGGCGAACGTGGTGATGCAGCCGTGCTGGTAGCAGCCGCGTTCGATGTGCATGTGCTCGTGTTCGATGATGTCGTGTCCGTGCTCGTTCACCAATGCCCGTATCTGATTGCGTGTCAGCACCGCCATCTCCCCATGATTCCGTGACGTTTCCCTACAGTTCATGCACGATTGTAGGGTATGTGTTTCACATGCGCGTTCGTTCGCGAGAATGAATTGACGGATGATGGCCGGCGACGGCTGCGGTGAGATCCGAGCGGGACGATGGCGTCCGCGTATCCGGCGTGTTGTGGACAACCGGTTATCCACAACACGCCCGAAACCTTAGGTTGCGTCCACATACCCCGGTTCGGCTTGCGCTGCCCGCATATGGTCCTGGATGATGGTGCGATACCCGCCCACCGAAAGGAGCGACGATGCCCCCGCCATTGAAACCGACCTCATTCGTCAGGATGACGGTGCCGCAACATCAATCGCCTGTGCCGCCGCACGCGCCGCCGCCGCAAGGCTCTCCGGTGATGGCCTCGCCTTCGGTGCCGTCTGCTCCTCCGAACACGCAGCCGCCTTTCGGAACGCCGTCACGCACATCGCCGGCGCGTGTGCTGCGGACCATAGGGGACGTGCTGCTGTGTCTGGGACTGGTCCTTGCTCTGGCCGGATGGGCCGCAATGACCTATCTGGATCGCGGCACCTACAATCCGCTCGACGCGCTGGTGCTGCTGGCCGCATGTCTCCTGATCGCGGGATGCCCGTTGTGTCTGGCGACCGGCGTCGTATTGCAGATCATCGCCGCGGTTATAGTCAGGCGCCAACGTCAGGCGGTCGCAGCCGCACCGCTATCGTCTATGCAGCCGCCGACCGCTCCTCATGCCGTGAGCGCATCAGGTCGAGCGCGTGCGAGAGATCGGCCGGATACTGCGAGGTGACGGTCGTCCATACGCGGGTGCGCGGATGGCGGAATTCGAGTTTCATGGCGTGCAGCCACTGCCGGTCAAGACCGAGTTCGTCGGAGAGTACCGGGTTTGCGCCGTACATCGGATCGCCGACAAGCGGATGCCCGATGGACGAGAAGTGCACGCGGATCTGATGGGTGCGTCCCGTTTCCAGATTGACGGACACGAGCGTCGCCTCGTTGCCGAAGCGCTCCATCACATCCCAGTGGGTGATGGCGGGCTTGCCGGCCGGCGTCACGCAGAATCGGAAGTCAGATACCTTGGCGCGGCCGATCGGTGCGTCGATGGTCGCCTTGTCTTCCTTCAGACCGCCCTGCACCAGCGCATGATAGGTTTTGACGACCTCGTGCTCGGCGAATTGGCGGCGCATCTCGACGTAGGCGAGATCGGATTTGCACACCAGCATCAGGCCGGACGTGCCCACGTCGAGCCTGGAGACGATGCCCTGACGGCCAGCGGCCCCGTAGGAGGTGATGTGTACGCCGCGTTGCAGCAGACTGCCGAGCACCGTCGGACCGGTCCAGCCGACCGAGGCGTGCGCGGCGACGCCGACCGGCTTGTCGACCACGACCACGTCGTCGTCCTCGTAGACGATGGCCATGTCGTCGGCCACCGGTTCGGGCTGCGTCTGCTCCTCGACCAGATCGAATTCGACGGTCTCCCCTGCCAGCAGCGTTCCCGATTTGGCGATGTCGCGGTTGAGCACGCGGGCCTGTCCGCTTTCGATCAGGTCGGCGGCCTTGGCGCGGGAGATGCCGAGCATTTTGGCGACGGCCACGTCGAATCGTTTGCCGACCAGCGCGTCGGGTGCGGGAACAAGGCGGCTCATAGGGTGCCGCCTTTCGACGCATCCCTCCCGTCAGCGCCGGCGGGCGCATCCGATCCGGTGGCTGATGCAGACGCGTCATCGCTCAAGGCCACGTCGGCTCCGTCATCCGCGGCCGAGACCGTGGCCGCCACGGCATCGTCTTCACGGTCGAGCGGCGTTCCCAGCACGATCAGCACGACGATGCCGATACCGGCGACCATCAGCCAGATATCTGCCACATTGCCCACAGACCAGCCGTAGTTGAGGAAGTCCACGACCTTGCCGTTGAGGAATCCGTCAGCATAGGCCACGCGGTCGATCAGGTTGCCGAACGCGCCGGCGAACGCCAACGCGAACATCACCGACCATCGGGTCGACACGGTGCGCACGCCCAACACGATCAGCACGATGCTGGCCGCGATCGCGAGCAGCGAGATCACCCACGTCATCGAAGAGCCAAGCCCGAGCGAGGCGCCGGGGTTATGCACGAGCGTCAACGACAGCAACGGCGGCACGACCGGAATCGTCCGGCCGTCCGCAAGAGCGGTCTGCGCCCAGAACTTGGTGAGCTGGTCGATCACCAGCGCGACGAGCGCCACACATGCAAAGACGGCCACGCGCGTGCGCGGCCGTCCCTGTCGAGTAGTCATATTCGAATACCCGCCCTATGAATCACTGGCCGGACTGCTCGGTCTTGTTGTAGCTGTTCGTATCGGCCACCTGGTTCATCAGACCGGTGAGGAACTCGGTCAGACGGGTACGGTAGGCGCTCTCGAACTGCTTGAGGCCCTGGATGTTGCCCTCGATGACCTTCGACTGCTCGGTGAGGCTGTCGCGCACCTGCTGTGCGTAGTCGTCGGCGGCGGAACGGGTGTTCTTGCTGTACTCGTCGGCCTCGTTGCGCTTCTTCTTGTCGTAGTCGGAAGCGCGGCGCTGGACCTCGGCCTCGTAAGCGTCGCCGTCCTCGTGCTTGTTCTTCAAGTACAGGTCAGCGTCCTGACGGGTCTTGACGGAGTAGCCGTCGGCGTCCGCACGCACGCGATCGGAGTAGGCGTCCGCGTCGGAACGGGTACGCTTGCCGTATTCGTCAGCCTCGGAACGGGTGCGGCTGGAGTAGTCGTTGGCCTTGGTGATCAGCTCGTTGTACTTGGCCTGGCTGGCTTCGGTGATCTCCTTGGCCTGCGCCTTGCCCTTGTCGACGTACTGGTCGTGCAGCTGCATGGCGAGGGTGAGCATCGCGGTGGCGCGCTCCGGCTCGGTGCTCGCGGAGGCCGCGGCGCCGGCGATCTTCTGCAGGCTGCCGGTCTCGGTGCTCGGCTCGACCTTGGAGACCTGTTCGCGCAGCTGGTTCTCGCGCTGCTTGGATTCCTCGAGCTGCTTGGTGAGCTCGCGCACCTGGGCGGCGGCCTGCTGGGCGGCCACGACCTGCTGCTGGGCGGAGGCGAGCTGGCGGGACAGGTCCTCGCTGTTGGCGCGGAAGGTGTCGCGCTCCTTCTGGATGGTGGCGAGCTGCTCGGCCAGCGCGTCGTTGTCGGACGCCTTGGCGGCCTGCGCGGTCAGCTGGTCGATCTGCTTGTTGAGCTGATCGACCTGGCCCTTGAGCTGCTCATTCTGCGCGGTGAGCGCACGGTTGCTTTCCTCGGCCTCACCGAGCTTGGCCTGTGCGACCTTGGCGGCCTGATCGCCCTGCGCGGCGGCGTTGCCGGACTGCGACTTGAGGTCCGCGTTCTCCTTCTGCAGAGTCTGCACCTGTGCGGTCAGATCGGAGATCTTCTTGTTCAGGTTCGCCACGTCCGGGCCGAGCGACTGCGTCGCCGCACCGGCCGCCACGGCCTGCTTGCCGAGCGCCTCGACGGTCTCGGTCACCTGATCCAGAAAATCGTCGACCTCATCGACGTCATAGCCTTCCTTGAATCGAACGGTCTGGAAGGTATGCTCCCTGATGTCCTTCGGAGTCAACAAAGCCATAAATCTTTACACCTCGCTTTGGGGCCATGCCTCGCTGTGTTGGTATCAACTCACGATGCTATCACGGACCCCATGCCAACATGTATGATCCACGCCATTTTGGGCGCATTGTGGGCGTTACCGGCACGGTCCGGCGGCCGGCCGGCACACAGGCACTTCGGGTGGCACGGCGGCCAGCGCACGATGCCCGGCCGGCCCCGCTCAGATCAGGATACGCAGCACGATCAGCGCGAAGTACAGCACGATGAAACTCACGTCGAAGTACACCGCGCCCATCGGAATCGGCTTGATGTAGCGCCGCAGCCATCTCAGCGGCGGCTCGGTCAGCCGGTAGATCACGTCGATCAGCGAATACACCACGCCGGACGGACGCCATCGCGGTGCCAGCACGAACGCCCAGTCGAGGATCATGCGGATGAACAGGATCGCGATGTACACGTCGATGACGCGGTTGACGACATACGAGAGCAGATATAACAGCATGCCCCCAGCCTATCAGGCAGGCTGGGGGCATGCTGAACGCGAACGGCCGTTCGGTGAATCATGACGAATCGCGCGAGCGGCGGGCCGGAACCGTGTACAGGTCAGTCGGAGAACAGGTCGTGCGCCGAGGACGGCGTCTGCGGCTCCTCGACCTTGATGTTGACCTGCGCCGGGCTGAGCAGGAAGACGCGCGGCGTCACGCGCTCGATCGAACCGCGCACGCCGAAGACGACGCCCGCGGAGAAGTCCACGATGCGATACGCGATCGCCTCGGGCACGCCGGTGAGGTTGAGCACTACCGGCACGCCGTCGCGCAGGGCGCGGCCGACCAGCTGCGCGTCGTCATAGGTCTTCGGGTGGATCGTCGTGATGCGCGTCACCCGGCTCTGGAACGGATTCGACTCACGCGAGGACGATGCGCTCGTGGACGTGCTTGACGCGGCCGGCGTGGTCGTGGCCATCGGAGCCACGGTATGATCCGAGTCGAACGAGGCGTCCTCTTCCGGCTCCTCGTCGTACTGGTCGTCGTCTTCGGCCACGTCCGCCATGCCCAAGTAGGTCATCGCGTTCTTCATAAACCCTGCCATGAAAGTTCCTTTCGGTCAGTCTCGACGGTTCGTCTTCAGGCCGTTCAGCGCAGGAAGTCCGGGATGTCGAGATCGCCGGGGTCGTTGGAGGAAACGACCTCGTGTTCCGACGTTTCGTCGAAGGAGCGCGACGGGTTGCCGGCGGCGGCAGCGTAGCTGGACAGCGGCGTGACGGCCGGTGCGGCGGTCTGCTGGACCGGAATCTGCTGGGAGACCGGCTGCTGGACGGGCGCGGGCTGGGCGGCGACAGGCTGAACCGGCGTGACCGGCTGGACCGGAGTCGTGTTGACCGGGGCGGCCGTTGCGGGAGCGGTGTGGACGATCGGCTGGACCGCAGTCGCCGCGGACTTCGTGATGATCGGGGTCGCGGTGGCGGACGCATCGGACTGGCCTTCGGTCGGGCCGAAGCCGGCGGCGATGACGGTGATGCGCACCTCGTCGCCGAACGCGTCGTCGAGCGACTGGCCCCAGATGATCTGGGCCTCGGGGTGGATGGCCTTGCGCACGAGTTCGACCGCGGCCGCGGCCTCCTGGATGCCGAGATCGGTCGGGCCGCAGATGTTGATGAGCGCACCGTGGGCGCCCTCGATGCTCTCCTCGAGCAGCGGGGAGCTGATGGCGATTTCGGCGGCCTGCGTCGCGCGGTCCTCGCCGCGGGCGGAGCCGATGCCGAACAGCGCGGTGCCGGCGCCGCGCAGGATGGTGTTGACGTCGGCGAAATCGACGCGGATGTATGCGTTCGACGCGATCAGATCGGTGATGCCCTGCACGCCGGCCAGCAACGCGCTGTCGGCGGTCTTGAAGGCGTCCACGATGCTGACGTTGCGGTCGGCCAGCGCGAGCAGACGGTCGTTCGGGATGACGATGAGCGCGTCGACTTCCTTGCGCAGGTTCTCGATGCCGAGGTTCGCGGACGCGGAACGGCGCGGGCCTTCGAACGAGAACGGGCGGGTGACGACGGCGATGGTGAGTGCGCCCTGCTGGTGTGCGGCCTTCGCGACGATCGGGCTGGCGCCGGTGCCGGTGCCGCCGCCCTCGCCGCAGGTCACGAACACCATGTCGGCGCCCTTGAGCGACTCCTCGATGTCGGACTGGTGGTCCTGCGCGGCCTTCGCACCCTTCTCCGGGTCGGCGCCCGCGCCGAGGCCACGGCTGGTGTTATCGGTAAGGGAAATCTTCACATCGGCGTCCGAGCGCAGCAAATCCTTCGCGTCGGTATTGACCGCCACGAATTCGACGTTCTGCAGACCTTCGGCGATCATGCGGTTGACTGCATTGCCACCCGCACCACCGACGCCGACGACCTTGATGTTGATCTTGTCGCTAAGCTGCTCGTTCTGGGCGATTTCGCTCACCATTGTCTCCTGTCACTCACACGGTTACGCATAACTGTATCGCAGAACCCCTGATAAATAAGGCACTTTTCTCATCGTGTATCGGCGTTTCGCGCACAGAATACACCATTCTTTCGCAATCCCACACGATACTCGCCGGGGACGTCACCGCAAGGCCGCCGCGAACGTCAGTAGCTCGCGTCCATCGGATCGTCTCCGAACAGCGTCTCGCGCTGTTCGTGGGTCGTCTCGCGCGACTCGAGCCAGCCATACGGCAGATGCACCTTCTTGGCGAACCGCACACGGCCGCGCGGCTTGTCCTTGACCCGCTCGGGGAAGGTCATCGCCGGGTCGAGACGGCCGATCTCGCGGCGCACGTCGTCCAGGCTCTCGCATTCCATGAACGCCTTGCGCGTGGAGCCGCCGACCGGGAAACCCTTGAGATACCACGCGATGTGCTTGCGCAGGTCGTGCACGGCCATGCGCTCGTCGCCGTCGTAGAACTCGGTCAGAAGTTCGGCGTGACGTTCGATAACGTTGCAGACCTCGCCGAGCGTCGGGTTGACGCGGGTGCCGTCGCCCGCGAACGCATGCTTGATGTCGGCGAACAGCCACGGACGGCCCTGGCAGCCGCGCCCGATCGCGACGCCCGCGCAGCCGGTCTCGCGCACCATCTCGAGCGCATCGTCGGCGCCCCAGATGTCGCCGTTGCCGAACACCGGGATGTCGAGCGCCTCGACCAGCTCGCCGATACGGCTCCAATCGGAGTGTCCGCCGTAGTATTCGGCGGTGGTGCGCGCGTGCAGCGTCACGGCAGCGCAGCCCTCCTCCTGCGCGATATGCCCGGCCTCCATGAACGTCTCGTGCTCGTGGTCGATGCCGACGCGGATCTTCGCGGTGACGGGGATGTCCGCCTCGCCGCACACGCGCACGACGCGCTGGATGATCTCGCGGAACAGGTCGGTCTTCCACGGCAGGGCCGAACCGCCGCCGCGACGGGTCACCTTGGGCACCGGACAGCCGAAATTGAGGTCGACATGGTCGGCCATGTGCTCGTCGACGACGATGCGCGCGGCCTGTTCGACGATGGCCGGGTTGACGCCGTACAGCTGCAATGAGCGGATCTTCTCGCTCGGCGCGAACCGGCACAGGCGCAGCGCCTTCGGATTGCGGGCGACCAGAGCGCGGGCGGTGATCATTTCGGCCACGTACAGGCCGTCGGGACCGTATTCCTCGCAGATGACGCGGAACGGCCAGTTGGTGACCCCGGCCATCGGCGAGAGCACGACCGGCGTCGGCACGGTGATCGGGCCGAGCCTGACCGGCGCGATCGTCACCGGTTCGGCCGGCGCGGACGGTTCGGCCGCCGGCTGCGACGATCCATCAGTCGTCGCCGCCGCGGCCATGTCGCCGCGCGGGTCGAGTCGCTCGCGATCATGCGCGGCGATCACGGTTTCGGCATCCTTGACGTTCGTCACGATATGTTGTTCCTGTCCTCTTGGCCCTCATCAGGGTCGTTAGCGGCCATAAGACCACTGTCACCATTCTTTTGCTCCCCCTCGTCAGGGGGAGCTGTCAGCGCAGCTGACTGAGGGGGCGCACACCCCGTTCGCGTCTGACAGCCTGACATAACCGGCTGTCATCCACGGCATGACTGAGGGGGCCATCCACGGCAGACGACCCCCTCAGTCAGCTGTTCACGTACCTGCGGTATCCGCGCGGATCAGTACAGGCCGCCGGCCTCGTTGATCTTCACGGAGTCCGGCCAAGCCTCGCCGCCCATCGCGACCGGCTTTTGCGGCACGTGCGTGCGCTTCTCGCCGATGCGGGCGTCGACGTACTCGGCGACCTTGTCCAGGGCGATGCGCTCCTGGTTCATGGTGTCGCGGTCGCGAATCGTCACGGCCTGGTCATCGAGCGTGTCGAAGTCGACGGTGATGCACAGCGGGGTGCCGATCTCGTCCTCGCGACGGTAGCGGCGGCCGATCGCACCAGCCTCGTCGTAGTCGATCATCCACTCGTGCTGGCGCAGGTCGGACGCGAGGTTCTGCGCGACGGTCTGCAGCTCGGGCTTCTTGCTCAGCGGCAGCACGGCGGCCTTGATCGGGGCCAGACGCGGGTCGAGGCGCAGGACGGTGCGCTTGTCCACGCCGCCTTTGGTGTTCGGGGCCTCGTCCACGTCGTACGCGTCCACAAGGAAGCACATGAGCGAACGGGTCAGGCCGGCGGCCGGCTCGATGACGTACGGCACGTACTTCTCGCCGGTGGCCTGGTTGAAGTAGCTCAGATCCTCGCCGGAGTGCTTGGCGTGCGCGGACAGGTCGAAGTCAGTGCGGTTCGCGATGCCTTCGAGCTCGCCCCAGTCGGAGCCCTGGAAGCCGAACTTGTATTCGATGTCGACGGTGCGCTTCGAGTAGTGGGCGAGCTTGTCCTTCGGATGCTCGTAGTGGCGCAGGTTCTCCGGCTTGACGCCGAGGTCGAGGTACCACTGGGTGCGCGCGTCGATCCAATACTGGTGCCAGTCCTCGTCGGTGCCCGGCTCGACGAAGAACTCCATCTCCATCTGCTCGAACTCGCGGGTGCGGAAGATGAAGTTGCCCGGCGTGATCTCGTTACGGAAGGACTTGCCCATGTTGGCGATGCCGAACGGCGGCTTGGAACGAGACGAGGTCATGACGTTCTTGAAGTCCACGAAGATGCCCTGCGCGGTCTCCGGGCGCAGGTAGTGCAGGCTGTTCTCGTCCTCGACCGGGCCGAGGTGCGTGCGCAGCATCATGTTGAAGTCGCGCGGTTCGGTCCACTTGCCGCGGGTGCCGCAGTCGGGGCACACGATGTCGGCCATGCCGTTCTCCGGCAGCTTGTCGCCGTGCTTCTCGGCGTAGGACTCCTGCAGCTTGTCGGCGCGGTTGCGCTTGTGGCAGTTGAGGCACTCGACCAGCGGGTCGTTGAACACGGCCACGTGGCCGGAGGCGACCCACACCGGGGTCGGCAGGATGATGGACGTATCCACGCCCACCACGTCGCCACGGGTGACGACCATCGAACGCCACCATTCGCGCTTGATGTTGTCCTTCAGCGCGACGCCGAGCGGACCGTAATCCCACGCGGAGCGGGTGCCGCCGTAGATTTCTCCGGCGGGGAACACGAACCCGCGACGCTTCGCGAGGGACACGACTTCATCGAGTTTGGATACAGCCACAATGCACCTTCTGGTTTGAACGGTTTGGGGACTAGTTAGCGTTCCCGAGTCTATAGGCACAGCGTGACAGTGATATAAGGTGCGCCTTAATACCACAGGCGGGCAAGAAACGCCAGAGGAAGGACACGAAAGAACGGGGATATGTCCACGTTGGGGCATAGCGTCGGGAACGTAATGCAGGGGAACCCGGCCGGTATGGCGGGTTGAGAGAGGCGCGAGCCTGACCCTTAGAACCTGTTGGTTAAGACCATCGTAGGGAGCAGCGATATGAGCGATGATTCGCATACCGACACGCAGTCGCATTGTTGCGGTTGCGTCGATCAGTCAGGCACTGATCAGTCCGTCACCGACCGAACTGCCACCGAGCCGACCGATCTGGCCGATCTGCGCGAGCGTATCGCACAGGCCGTGCGTGACGTCAGGGAACACACGCCGTTGGCACAGTCGTTCGCCAATTTCGTGACGATCAATCTCGTCGCGAACGCACAGCTCGCGGCCGGTGGTACCGCGGCGATGAGCTTCCTGCCGGACGACGTGATCGACACCGCGTCGATTTCGGGCGCGGACTACATCAACGTCGGCACGCTGCTGCCGTTCTACAAGGACGCGCTGCCGCAGATCGCCCGCGCGTTCCGCAAATCCGGCCATCCGTGGGTGCTCGACCCGGTCGCGGCCGGCATCGGCAAGACGCGCACGGAGATCCTTCGCTCGTTCCGCGCCGCTCCCCCGACGATCGTGCGCGGCAACGCGTCCGAGATCATCGCACTGGCGACCATGTGGGGACTGGCCTCCCCCGACGAGACGAGCCGGCCGGCCGGCGTGGAGTCGGTGGATGAGGTCGACGCGGCGGTCGAACCGGCGAAGACGCTGGCGGCATTCCTTGCGAAGAGTGCGCCGAACGGTACGGCGGCGGTGGCCGTATCCGGCAAGGTCGATCTCGTGACCGACGGCGAGCGGGTCTACCGTCTGCCGGGCGGCAGCGCGCTGATGGCGAAGATCACCGGCGCCGGCTGCTCGCTGGGCGGCGTGACCGCGACGTATCTGGCGGTCGCCGAACCGCTGACGGCCGCGCTGGCCGCCTCGCTGCTGTTCAACCGCGCCGGCGAGATCGCCGAGGCGCAGTCGGACGGGCCGGGCACGTTCCAGCCGCACTTCCTCGACGCGCTGTGGAACCTCACGCCCGAGCAGGTGGCGGGGTCTGAGATCGTGACGGGATAACGGTTTTCCGGCAGTCAGAAGCAACCTAAGGCCACCCCGTCTACGCTCCCTCAGTCAGCTTCGCTGACAGCTCCCTCAGCCGAGGGAGCCGAGGCTCCGCCAGCATCACATCGGTACATATAAGACTTTCCTATTAATCAACCCAAAAGGAAACCACATGAACAACTATCCATTCGCATCGATGCGCGACTCGTTCGACCTGTCCGCGTATTTCGTCGTCGGCCCGCAGGACACGCACGACCGACCGGTCACCGACGTGATCGAGGAGGCGCTGCGCGGCGGCGCGACGTTCATCCAGCTGCGCGCCAAGGACGCGGACGCCAAGGAGATCACCTCGCTCGCGCAGGACATCGCGCAGATCATCGAGGACAACGACAAGTCCGATTCGGTCGCATTCGTGATCGACGACCGCGTGGATGTCGTGTGGCAGTGCCGCAACAAGGGCCTCAAGGTCGACGGCGTGCACATCGGCCAGACCGACATGGAGCCGCGCGAAGCCCGCGCGATGCTCGGCGACGACGCGATCGTCGGTCTGTCCGCCGAGACCGAAAGCCTCGTCAAGATCATCAACGAGCTGCCCGACGGCTGCATCGACTACATCGGCGCCGGCCCGCTGCACGTCTCCACGACCAAGCCCGAGGCTTCGGTCGGCGGCAACGACGGTTCCGGTCGCACGCTCGACGCGGACCAGATCAACACGATCTGCTCGGCCTGCGACTTCCCGGTCGTGGTCGGCGGCGGCGTGACCGCGGCCGACATGGACATGCTCGCGCACACCAAGGCCGCCGGCTGGTTTGCCGTCTCCGCGATCGCCGGTGCGGATGATCCGCAGGCCGCGACCCGCGCGATGGTCGAGGGATGGAAGGCCGTGCGCGGCGACGCGAAGCACGGCTACGCCAAGCGTGTGATCGCCAAGGCCGAACCGGCCGAGGGCGCGGCCGCCGAGTCCGCCGAGCCGAAGTTCACCAACGCGAAGGAAGCGAAGGAAGCGCAGAAGCTCGCCAAGCAGCAGCGCGTCGACATCGCCGCCCGCGGTTCCAAGCAGCGCGACAAGGCGCACATCCGCAAAACCAAGCCGGTGCATTTCGAGAACCAGTTCGGCTCCTACGACCTCGAGGTGCCGTACACCGAGATCAAGCTGTCCGACACGCCCGGCGTCGGCCCGAACCCGCCGTTCCACGATTACAACACTGAAGGCCCCAAGTGCGATCCGAAGGAAGGCCTGAAGCCCCTACGCCTCG
This sequence comes from Bifidobacterium sp. LH_230, assembly GCF_056357555.1. NCBI lineage: Bacteria > Bacillati > Actinomycetota > Actinomycetes > Bifidobacteriales > Bifidobacteriaceae > Bifidobacterium > Bifidobacterium sp. LH_230. Next base: position 99,004 of record NZ_JBKEWJ010000001.1, on the reverse strand, counting down.
ACTGGATTCTCGACCGCGGCGACGTGGAGGAGTACGAGGGTCGCCGCCGCAACCTCGCGGACGACGGCAAGCGCGCCATCAAGCGCGGCAAGGCCACCAAGGAATGGCGCGGCCGCAAGCACAACCCGCTCAAGGCCAAGGACCACCCGATCACGCAGATGTGGTACGCCCGCCACGGCATCATCACCCCGGAGATGAAGTACGTGGCCGAGCGCGAGAACTGCGACGTCGAGCTGGTGCGTTCCGAGCTTGCCGCGGGCCGCGCGGTCATGCCGTGCAACATCAACCACCCGGAGGCGGAGCCGATGATCATCGGTTCCGCGTTCCTCACCAAGCTCAACGCGAACATGGGCAACTCGGCCGTCACCTCGTCCATCGACGAGGAGGTCGAGAAGCTGACGTGGGCCACCAAGTGGGGCGCGGACACCGTCATGGACCTGTCCACCGGCAATGACATCCACACCACGCGCGAGTGGATTCTGCGCAACTCCCCCGTCCCGATCGGCACCGTGCCGATGTACCAGGCGCTGGAGAAGGTCGAGGACGACGCGTCGAAGCTGAGCTGGGAGCTGTTCCGCGACACCGTGATCGAACAGTGCGAGCAGGGCGTCGACTACATGACCATCCACGCAGGCGTGCTGCTGCGCTTCGTGCCGCTGACCGCGAACCGCGTGACCGGCATCGTCTCGCGCGGCGGTTCGATCATGGCCGAATGGTGCCTGCAGCATCATCAGGAAAGCTTCCTGTACACGCACTTCGACGAACTGTGCGACATCTTCGCCAAGTACGACGTCGCGTTCTCGCTGGGCGACGGCCTGCGTCCGGGCTGCCTCGCGGACGCGAACGATCCGGCGCAGCTGGCCGAGCTGATGACGCTGGGCGAGCTGACCAAGCGCGCGTGGGCCAAGGACGTGCAGGTCATGATCGAGGGCCCGGGCCACATCCCGTTCGACACGGTGCGCATGAACATCGAGATGGAGAAGGCGATCTGCAACGGTGCGCCGTTCTACACGCTCGGACCCCTGACGACCGATACCGCTCCGGGCTACGACCACATCACGTCCGCGATCGGCGGCGTGGAGATCGCCCGCTACGGCACGGCCATGCTGTGCTACGTGACGCCGAAGGAGCATCTGGGCCTGCCGAACAAGGATGATGTCAAGCAGGGCGTGATCGCGTACAAGATCGCCTGCCACGCGGCCGACATCGCCAAGCACCACCCGCACGCGCAGGACCGCGACCTCGCGATCTCGAAGGCCCGCTTCGAGTTCCGCTGGCTCGACCAGTTCAACCTGAGCTACGATCCGGACACCGCGATCGCGTTCCACGACGACACGCTGCCGGCCGAGCCGGCGAAGATGGCGCACTTCTGCTCGATGTGCGGCCCGAAGTTCTGCTCGATGGCCATCTCGCAGAACATCCGCAAGCAGTTCGGCAACGCCGCTCAGCAGGAGCAGATCGTCAACGAGTCGGCCGAGGAGATCGCCAAGGGCATGGCCGCGATGAGCGAGAAGTTCAAGGAGCAGGGCGGCAAGCTCTACACCACCGCGGAGTGAGATCCGTCCTGACCGCTTCCTCTGCCCCGTGCCTGGGGTCTTATGGTGGAATAACTCCTCACACATGGATACCTCTGCTCCCCCTGAAGGGGGAGCTGTCAGCGAAGCTGACTGAGGGGGTGACAATGCCACCGCAATCATCCGGTGGAGCGACGCCCCGCACCACACTAATGAAAGGAACCTGCATGCCCACCACGCTTCCCGCCGTGCTTGCGATCTCCGGGTCGGATTCGTCCGGCGGGGCGGGCATGCAGGCCGATCTCAAAACCATGCTCGCCAACGGCGTGTTCGGCATGTCCGCGATCACGGCGCTCACCGCGCAGAACACGATGGGCGTCACCGCGGTCGAAAACGTGCCGGCGAGCATGGTCGCCGCGCAGATCGACGCGGTGTTCGAGGACATCCCGCCGGCGGCCATCAAAATCGGCATGGTCTCGTCGGCCGAGATCATCGAAACGATCGCCGACCGTCTCGCCGCGCATCACGCGCGCAACGTCGTGCTCGACCCGGTCATGGTCGCCACGTCCGGCGCGAAACTCATCGACGATGACGCGATCGCGGCCCTCACCGAACGGCTGTTTCCGCTGGCGACGCTGATCACGCCGAACATCCCCGAAACCGAGGAGCTGGTCGGATTGATCCAGCATCAGTCCGCCGCGCTCGACGCGGCGCAATGGTCCTCCCCCGCCGTCTCGCCGCTCGCACAGGCCGATGACACGCATGCGGCGATGGAACAGGCCGGCCGCACCGTGGCCGCCCGATACGGCTGTGCGGTGCTCGTCAAGGGCGGTCACGGCGTGACCGATGCGAACGATCTGCTGGTCGGGCCGGACGGCACCGCGACATGGTTCCCGGGAACGCGCGTCGACAATCCGAACACGCACGGCACCGGGTGCACGCTGTCGTCGGCCATCGCCGCGAACCTCGCCAAAGGCGAGCCGCTGCCCGACGCGATCCGGCACGCGAAGGAATATCTGACCGGCGCGCTCAACGCGCAGCTCGATCTCGGCCACGGTTCCGGCCCGATGGACCATGCATGGGCGAGCCGTTAAACAAGAAGCCCAGTGGGCTTCTTGTAGGCGAGCCCTGAGCAAGGCGAAAGCCGAGCGAAGGTAAAAAATCTGCCGCGCCAACGGCGCGTCCACAATTGCAGGACCGAGCCGTTAAGCAAGAAGCCCAGTGGGCTTCTTGTAGGCGAGCCCTGAGCAAGGCGAAAGCCAAGCGAAGGCAACAACCAGCCGCGCCAACGGCGCGTCCATAATCGCAGGACCGAGCCGTTAAACGCGTGCAGTTCTTGTCACTTCGACCGAGCGCAGCGAGCGGAGAAATCTTCCGAAGCTAGTTCTTCCAAAGATTTCTCCGCTCGCTGCGCTCGGTCGAAATGACCCTTGCATATAAGGAGCAATCATCATGCCCATTGACCGCAATGCCGTCAAGCAGGAGGTCCCCATCGACCCGAAGACCGGCAAGCCGTACCTCAACACGGTCGCCGCGATCCAGGTGTCCGTCTCCGGCGCCGGCTCCGAAGTCTCGCCATACGTGGCGCAGGCCATTCAGGTGATCCGCGAATCCGGCCTTCCGCAGGAGACGAACGCCCTGTTCACCGACGTCGAAGGCGATCTTGACGAGGTGCTGCACGTCGCCGGCGAGGCCGCCAAGAAGCTCGCCGAGCAAGGGTATCGTACGAGCCTCGTACTGCACATGGACATCCGCCCCGGATTCTCCGGGCAGCTGACGGAAAAGCCCAAGATCGTCGACGAGATTTTAAGCAAGTAGTCCGATAGCCGGTTCCCGGGATTTGCCGTAATCATCCCGGGAACCGCGAAACGCACAATATCAAACAATCGCACATTCATCTTCCGCGATATCCCGGGACTGTCATCGGCCAAACCGCACACGGCTGGTTCCCGGGATTGTTCGCCGCACATCCCGGGAACCGGCGTCCACTATGTGACCGTTGCCGGGCATCCGGCGCACACAAACCTAATCTATCGTCAAGGACAACGCTCGCCTACACAATAGGCGGGCGTTCCGGGTTCAAGGCCGGCTTTCAGGCACACCGCGCATCCCACACAATGGGACCGTTAGGACGCCGATTCGCCAGCCAAGATTCCCAAGTAGAGGTTTGTATCATGACTGCTGCAGAACAGCAGATTTCCGCCGCCGCGGCCACCCGCACCAGCGAGGCGACCGCGGACCCGGCACAAGTGCAGGACATCATCTCGCGCGTGGACCGCGCCCATGAAACCACGATGTTCCATCGCATCGTCGCGCTCGTCGCGGCCGGCATGCTGATGGACAGCATCGACGTGTACATCGGCTCCGCCGTCGCGTCCAGCGCGCTGGCCACCGGCTGGTCCACCGTCAAGCAGAATTCGACGTTCATGTCGGCCGGATTCCTCGGTCTGCTCATCGGCTCACTGCTGGCCGGCTTCGTCGGCGATCTCAAGGGCCGTCGCACCGCCTACCAGATCAACCTGCTGCTGTTCGGCGGTTTCACGTTCCTCGGCGCGTTCGCCCCGAACATGGCCGTGCTCTCTCTGTGCCGCTTGGGCGCGGGCCTCGGCCTCGGCGCCGAGATCGTGACCGGCTTCGCGATGGTCAACGAGTTCGCTCCGATGAACCGCCGCGGCCACTGGTGTGCGATCGTCTCGCTCGTCGCCAACTGCGGCGTGCCGATCGCCATGCTGCTGTGCGCGTTCATCATCCCGCGCTGGAGCTGGCGTCCGCTGTTCGTCGGCATCGGCGTGGTGGCCGCCGTGATCTGGTGGCTGCGTCGCGACATCCCCGAATCCCCGCGCTGGCTCGCCGTGCACGGCCGTTATGATGAGGCCGACAAGATCGTCAAGGAGATGGAGGCCAACGGTTCCGAACCGGCCTCCGCATTCGACACCGCCGCCGACGCGGCCGCACAGAACCGCAACGCGGGCGGCCGTTCGCTCGGCATCTGCCTGCTCGTGGCGATCGTGGCCGTGGGCGCGACCAACGTGTGCTCGTACGCGTTCACCTCGTGGGTGCCGACGATCCTCGTCAAGCGCGGCATCAACCTGTCCTCGTCGCTCACCACGTCCACGCTTATGATGCTCGGCGCCCCGGTCGGCTGCCTGATCGGGTCCCTGCTCATCGATCGCATCGGCCGCAAGCGCACGATCGTGCCCGCGTTCCTGTTCACCGGCGTGTTCGGCATGGCGTACGCGTTCCAGACCTCGACCGCCGGCGCGATCATCGTCGGATTCCTGCTCATGATGTGCCTGTACACGCTCATGGCGTCGGTCGTGGCCGTGTATGCGCCGGAACTGTTCGCCACCAAGGTCCGCTTCCGTTGCGTGGGCCTCGCGAACGCGATCGCCAAGCTGCTCAACGTGCTTATGCCGATGGTGGTGGGCTGGATGCTCACCGCGCTCGGCGCGACCTCGATCTTCGTGTCGATCAGCGTGATCGCCATCTTCTCGATGCTCATCGTCGGCTTCTTCGGAGCCGAAACCTCCCAGCGCTCCGTCGGCTGATCCACTCCGACTGGCTGGTTGGTTCTGTCTGCTGATCCGATCTGGTCGTTGATCCTTTCCGAACAACCAAGGCTTCATGGCCCTGCCGGCGTGATATTTCCGCTAGATCATCTTCCTTACTAGCAGAAATGTCACGCTAGCAGGGCTTTTTGCGTGATATTTCTGATAGCACCCAACGGTTACTAGCGGGAATATCACGCCAGCAGGGCTTTTTGCGTGATATTTCTGATAGTAAAAAAGGAATGCCCGCACGGATATCACGCAAAAGGTCCTGTTTGCGTGATGTTTCTGCCAACAACGGCCCCTAACTATCCAAAACATCACGCAAGCCGACGCAAATCCCTATATTCGCGTCGGCTTGCGCACAGTATCTGCGCCCTTCTCTGCGCAAACCAATGCCAGCAGGCCTATTCGCGTTGGTTTGCGCAGAGATTACCGGTTCTTGAAGTAGCGGAACAGGGAGCGCTCGCGGATGCATGCGCCGGCGAGCATCGCGCCCAGCATCACCCCGCCGTACACGGCGAGCGGCGTGCGTGCCACGCCCAATGCCACCATCACGACGGAATCATTCGCCCATCGCAACGCGATCACGGCCGCCACGCACCCCGCCGCAACCGAGCCAACGCCCGCCCACACGCCGGTCTCCAATCCCAGCACCGCCAGCATGTCGGCCTTGCGCTGCCCGCAATGCAACGCTCCCGCGTATTCAAGCCGCCGCCGGCGCACGCTGATCACCCCGATCAGCGCCCCGACCATCACGCCCACCACCGGCATCCACCGCGTCACCCGTTGCCGGTACCGGCTCAGCGCGTCATAGTCCCGCCCGTAATTCGCATTGATCGCACGCGTGGCGGCCACGGCGCCCAGATCGGCGGCCGAGTCCACATTATCGAGCACCAGCGTGGAGAACAGCAGCGATTCGGTCTGCGACGACGCCGGCCATTGCCTTGCCCAACATTCGTCGAACATGCCCGACTCGCTCACCGGTTCGATGATCGAATAGGCGAACCTCGTGTCCCGCCCGTCGTTGGGCCAGTCGAACACGCCGGCGACGCGCATCGTGCCGGCATCGGTCGGCAACTCGCTGCCGGCGAGCGCTCCCAGCGTCTCGGCGAGTTCGGACGGCAGCCAGATGCCGGAGACGTCCGCTCGTCGCGCGGATGACGTGGCAGTATCACTGCCGGAAATACTGCCGCCAGCGATACTGCCGGCGATCAGCGTGATCATGCCGGGCGAGACCTGATATCGGGTCAACGATTTGCCGGGCGCGGCGAGCGGCGTGACCGCGGTGCCGTCGCGCATGGCTCCTGCCGCATATGGACCGTTGCGCAATGTGGCCAGCGCATCGCATGCTGCGCCGTCGATGTTGTTTGCCCCGGTGATGTTGACGCCGTCGGCCAGCGAGCCGATGCGGGCCGCCGCGTCACGCTCCTGCCCGAGTATCGTGACCAGATCGTATCCGGCGCCAAGCAGCGAGCACAGCATGACGGCCAGCATGAATACGACGGCCCGGCTGGTGCCGGCGGCGATGTTCCGCCAGCTTTCCGAGATCAGGATACGCAGTCGCATCACACACCTCCCCGCGTTCATCTGGCACATCCACAGGCCACTACTGGCCTAATGTGATGGGTCCTGACGCTCCCTCAGTCGGCTTTGCCGACAGCTCCCTCAACCGAGGGAGCCAAGAATAAAAAGTCAGTGTAAACCCGACAACAGTGCTACTCACCGCATCGTTTTCCGGCGATCGCCGAACCGATGTCCACGCTTGTCGGGAATGTCGCCGAAGCAACCTCGCCATCCTTGCTCCCGGCGAGCGTCACCAGACTCACGCCCAGCTCAGAGCCGACGACCGACACGCGGATCGACCGTCCGCCCGAGGCGACGCACCCGTTCATCCCGTCGAGTCCGAATACCGCGCCGGCCGGCACCCGCAGCACGTCGATCGGCTTGTCGAGACTCAACGTGCCCGTCAGCGGCTGCACGCCGGACGCGCCGGAACCGTCACCGCCCACCGCCGTGGCGTTGCCGATCTGCTGCCGGTACTGGTCGCTGGCCTGAATCCGGTCGAGCGCCTCGCGGTCGTCGATGCCGGTCTTGCCGGCCGGCAACGTCACGGTCACGCCGGCGACGGACAATGCCCGGTCCTGATCCGCGGCCGCAACGCCGCTCATGTCGAGTCTCGTCAACGTTCCCGATATCGTGCCGACTGTCGCGCCCGGCGTCACGGTGCCGCCGCGTCGGGGCTGCCATCCGCTGACCGTGTCCGACTGGTCCGGCAGCCACAGCACGTTGCGCAAGGCGAGGGTCTTGCCGTCATAGTCGCCCGCGAGGCCGGCGTTGGCCATCATCGTCTGTACGGCCATCTGCGTGCTCCACGAGTATTGCGTGGATTCGGCGTCGCCGCCATGCTGGGAGAACAGTCCGAGCCGGCCGAGTTCGCGGTTGAGCGCCTGCACGTCCGCGCCGGTCATGTCAAGCGCGAGATCGCGGTACAACGGCATGTCGGTGTGCAATGCGACGACCGGATTGTCGTCCACGCGCATGACCGCGGTGCCGCTGTCGAGTTTGCCGCCCGTGAACATGGTTGCGGTGATGGTGCCGGCCGCCTGCGTGGTCAACTGTTGCGATTCGCTGATCACCGGCGTGAGCGAGACCTGCCGGCTGCCGGAATACCGTTGCGTGGCTACGGTGACCGTGGTCACTTCGCCGGGATTCGACAGGATGGCCGGTTCGCGGTCGGGCAGCAGCAGTGCGCATGCGGTCGCGGTCAGTGCGACGGACAGCGTGACCGCAAGCACCAGACAGGCGACTCCGATGTGGATTGAAGGATGCTCTCTATGGCGTGATATCAGGCGCAACATGATTACCACAATTCCTCTTGCGGGCTGTTTTCAGGCAATACGGTGATATTGTTCGCAATCAGGCAGGAGGGAATCCGCGCATTGTAGATGTCGGCTTTCATCTCGCTCTTATCTCTCACACCGTACAAATCGTGTTTAAGATCATCCAAGGAATAATCGTTGGGAACATAATCGTTACGGAGCATGCAATCCAGTGCACCTTCATACTGGTTTTTGAACAGATTGGGGTTGCCTTGCTGAACCTTATACAGTCCGTCTAGATATCCGGTATTCAGGATGCCGCATTCCATCATGTCCTTTTGATAGGTTCGTTCCTTCGGATTTCCCTGCTCGAAACGATGGCCCGCTTCCATGTATACGCCATTCGTTTGTTTGAGAAGAATGATCTGTTTATATCCACGGTCCAACATGCATTGTTTATAATTCGCCCAGATGCTTTCATAATCGGCGGCGGACATCGAACCGTCCTGTTTAGCTCGGTCCAAAATCTGCAGCTTACGTTCCTTGTATTCGCCAGTGGGATCAAGCTGCTGCAATTCACCGTCATTGTTGACATTATCGATGGTCTGGCTAATAAATTCATCAAATGACGACGCTATTTTCTGTCCTCGATCACGCGCGAATAGTTGATCAATATGTTCGGACGAAGCATCGTTCGTACCTGTACCGGTCGTGATATTTCCTGCAGTATCACATCCGGCAATGCCAACAAGTACCACTAAGAGGAGCACGCAACTCCATACTCTGCGTTCTGCCATGTGCTTCATCGCAATCACCGTCCTTGTGAGATGTTGCTTATACGGTAGACGCGTCCTGTCCGACTTGTACGCGAGATAAGGCGGGTGATAGACGAATGTCTATCACCTCGTCATTCAGGACAACGGCGCATACTGTTCCAGATCGAGCACGCGCTGGCATGCGTCGCGCGTCTGCTCGTTGTGCGTGGCCACGACCACGATCATGCCTTGCCCAGCGAGCGCGCCAAGCACATGGCTCACCCCGTTGGCGGTGCGCGTGTCCAGTTGCGCGGTCGGCTCGTCGACGAGCAGCATGTCGGGATGCGAGCATACGGCACGGGCCAGCATGAGCCGCTGCGCCTCGCCGCCGGACAGCGCGAAGAACGGACGGTCGGCCACGTCGTGCAGATCGAACATGGCCATCACCTCCGATGCCTCGCGTTCGGCGGCGCTGCGCAGCATGCCTTTCGCCAGTAGAGGGAATGTCACGTGGTCCAGTGCGGTTCGTTCTGGCACGCCGTACGGGTTCTGGAACACCCAACCGGTACGGGCCACGCCGACACGTTCCACGGTGCCGGCCATCGGTTCCACCCATCCGGCGAGAATCGACAGCAACGTGGACTTGCCACAGCCCGAAGGCCCGCACACCGCCATCGTCTCCCCCGCCGCGATCCGGAAACTCACATGCTCGAACAGCACGTCCGTCCCGTTGAACCGGTGCCCCACATCGCGCACATCCACGTAACACATGGCTTCACGATATCCGGTCGCCGCTTCGCGTGCGCCCTGTACTGCCGGTCGATAGACGAACGTCTATTGGCTGATATAGTCCTTCTCAATCCTTGTACTGATACGATTCAGTTGGTAGAATCATTGGAAGATCGATCTGCCGGATTGAACGCGATTGGCGTTTCACCCCCTCAGTCAGCGTTGCTGACAGCTCCCCCTTCAGGGGGAGCAAAGAATAAGGGGATGGCAGATCACGGCGAATGGCAAGGGGGCGCTGATGGAGGGGACACGGCCGACGGTGGCGATCGTGGACAATGACCGGTTCACGCGGCAGGCGTTGCGGCAGATCATCGAACAGGACGGGCACTATCCGGTGATCTGGGACCGCTCGGACGCGGATGTCGCGCAGCGACTGGCGTTGCAGCCCGATACCCGGCCGGACGTGCTGCTGCTCGACATGTCGCTGACCGATACGACCGGTGTCGAGGTGTGCCGTGCGATCCGACGGAAACTGGCCGACATCCGCATTCTCGGCATCACTGCGTTCCCGCCGTCGCAGTACGCGGCCGATCTTGCGGCCGCCGGCGCGCAGGGACTCGTAACCAAGGACGCGAACGCCGAACTGCTCGCCGGCATCCGCGCTGTGGCCGCCAATCAGACTTACTGCCCGGCCGTACCGACCGTGCGGTTCCGCACGCCGGCCGAAGCGTTCCGTGCCGCGCACGACGATACGGCAGCGAACGCATCCACCGGCGACGGAGCCGATTCCCGACTGACCGAGCGCGAGGAGGCCGTATTGCGCAGCTACGCCCGCACCGGCTCGTACAAGGCGACCGCGAAAGCGCTCGGCATGAGCGATTCGACGGCCCGCAACACGATGGCCCACGCCAAGGCCAAGCTCGGCGCGGTCAGCACCGCGGCCGCGATCATCGCATGGCAGGAACGCGCAAGGAGCATCGATCATGCCTAAGCATCGCGCGACGGCTCCGCAACGCCGTCCATTCGCACCGTTCGATCCGCACAATCGGTCCGGTGCGAGACACCACGACGATCACGATGCCGCACCGCACGCATCATCTCCCGCAGATTCCTCATCGGCACCCGATACCGCGGCATCATCGGCCGAATCAGCATCCCAGCAACAGTCAAGCGATCCCCTGCCCCGCCGTATCGCGGCTTATCTGCGCCGCAACATCGTCCGCATGACGGTCAGCGCCGGCATCGCGATCTGGCTGTTCTCGCTGTTCGCCAGCAACTGGCCGTCCATGATCGGCTCCAACGTGCCGTTGCAGTGGGCGTACACGCTGCTCGCCTCGTTCATCGCGCTCGGCGCGGCACTGCCCATCGCCGGCGGCGTGCTCGTGACCGCATTGTGCGCCGCGTCCGTGGCGGTGTTCTGGAAGAACGGCATGTCACCGTTCATCTCGTACGTGATGACCTGGCCGATCGCTTGGTCGATGGGATTGCTGGCGAAGCGGGCCAAGCCGGCGGTGTCGGTGCCGTGCGTCGTCATCGTCTGCCTGTCGTATATCATTCCGCGCCGCCACTATCTGCTGGATGCGGGGCTGATGTTTCCGGATTACGACTGCGTGGTCATGTGTCTGGCCGCCTATGCGGCCGGATATGCGCTGCGGCTGAACGAGCGACTGCGGCGGCAGGCGCAGACGGAACGCGAGGTGACGCAGCTGCGCGCCGATTCGCAGGCGTTGCGGCATATGCGGCACGATGCCGCGCTGCAGCGCATGATCCATGATACGGTGACCGGCGAGCTGACGTACATCGCGTTGATCACCCGGCCGTCGTATCGGCCAGACAGCCCGGCCGAATCCGCCGCGACAGCCGAACCAGCGCATGATTCGGCATCGTCCGCGACCGCAGCCACACCGTCCGATCCGCGTATCCCGATCATCCACGAGCACGTCATGGCCGCGCTGACCGCCACGCGTCAGGCCATCGAACTGTTGGCGTCCAATCAGTCGGCAACATCCAGCCAGTCGACCACGCCGGCCGGTATTGTCCAACAGACGATTGCCCTATCCGATGCATCCTCAGATGATCAGCATGGCCGGTCCGTCCGCAACGCGTCGCCGGATTCGCTCGCGCGGTTCACGCAACGGCATGATCGTGATCTGCATGCGCTCGGTTTCCGCGGCGAGACGACCATCATCCACACCGGCTTTCCACCGCACGCCGACGCTGACACCGGCACCGCTGCCGGCATCGACACTGCCGCCGATACCGCGACCGACGGCATGCTCTACGACACCCTGCGCGCGCTGCTGGGCGAACTGTACGCGAATATCGCGGCGCACGGCCAGTCAGACGGCGGCTGGTATGCGATGACCGTCGCCGTCGGCGGCCATGAGCTGCGCGTGCGCTGCGAAAACGACATCGCGCCGCAACGCGGAATGGATGCAGCGCTCAGCTCCGGCACCGGACTGGATCGGCAGCGGGCCGCCGTGGAGCAACGCGGCGGCTCACTGGACACGTTCAGCGATCACGGCGTCTTCAGCGTCTTCGTGGAACTGCCTTGCTGAACCATCTACCTGTTACGGCAACGTCTGATCGCGCTTGGCGTAGGTGTCGTACTGCCGCTGCAGGATGCCCGTGGTGTCGGTATTCGTGGCCGGCAGCGGTTCAGAGTCCGCCTCGTCCCCGGTCGCGTGCTCGTAGAGCACCGTCGCCACGTATGCGTTGTCGTCGGCGCTCGCATAGGCCGTGGCATCAAGGAAATCCTGCGTTCGGAAATTGAACCCCAACGGCATGAGATCATCGTCGCCGACGTTGCGGTACAGTTCCCGATACTGCGCGTCGGCCTTGCGATGCAGATCGCGGTGCGACTCGCCGTTGACGACCGTGCCCGGCCGAATCCAGCCGGCGAACCCGTAGCCGTATCCGTTCGACTCGCCGTCGTGCACCGTGACCTCGTAATGGTCGCCGGCCCGGGTGATGTCGACGTTGCGATCGCCGTAATATTGCGCCAGCGACACGTCCTCGCGGAACATCGCGTCCACGGCCTTCAACGCCTGATCGCGTTTGCGCGTGTCGGCCCGCACCGACACGCCGGTCAAGTTGAACCGCGCGCGCCCGGTGCGATCCCACGTCGCCTTGGTTCCGGTCTTCTCGGCCGGCACCGCAATCGCCTCATACTGGTCGGCGTTGGCGCCGAACGCCGACGCGTCCGCGGCGAACGCCACGCCCACGGTCGGCGTATCGCCGGACAACAGCCGGTAGTACGCCGCATCAGTCAGACCGACCGGCTCATCATCGGCAATCGTCTGGACGGAATCGGCACGCCGACTGGCCCCACCTATCCGGATCAAGTCAGCCGACGTCCGTACCGAGTCAGCCGACCGGTCATCATCGGCAACGTCGCGCGCGGAGCCGACGGCCGCGCTCCCGGCCGAGCGCAACGCGATGCCGTCCACCGACCCGCCAGACTGCACCTGTTCGGCCATCTGATCATTGCGCTGCTTGCGCATGTACGTCGCCAGGAACGAGTTCTTCGTGATCAGCCCCTCGTCCGACAAGTCGGCCAGATACGCGGCCACGCGACGCAGGTTGTCGGAATCGACGTAACTGCTCACCGTGCCGTCATGCACGGCGTATCCCTGCCGCCCGGGGTACTCGTTCAGCTGGGTGACGATGCCGGTCGAGTTGAGCAGCAGCTGCCAACCGTCCGGCCGCGCGGTCAGCGGATCGTCATCCTGCGTAGAATCCGCGACGGTCGGCCGGATCGCGAACGGCGTCTCGTCGGCCTTGCCGTTGCCGTTCGGATCGCGGTCGCGGAACACGACGAGCACCGCCTTCAGTTCGTTCCACGTCGTCGGCACCGCTAGGCCGAGCCGGTCGAGCCACGTGCGGTTGATGAACATGTACGCTGCGGCACCGTCGAAGTCTTCGCCGGAGTCGCCGGGAATCGACAGGATATCGCCGTTCTCCTCCTGCGCGGCCACGAACGCGGCCGGCACCGTGCGGAAGTACTCACTCACGTTCGGCATGTCGGCGAGATATTCGCGCAGGTTCAGATAGTTGCCGGCTCCTTGCGTGATCGTCGAATACCGGTCGGTGATGCCATCGAAGCTGACGAACACGTCCGGCTTGTTGACGCCGGGCAGGATGTCGGGCGAATAGCTGTCCATGTGGTAGGCGTATTGGCTTTCCTTGGTGCCGGGCGTCACGTCATGCCATTCGATCTCGCAGCCGCAGGCTTCCGCGATGGTTGTCGCCCATGCGCTGCCGGCCGCGTTCTGCTGGCTCGCGCTATGTTTGACCGCGATGACCAGCGGCCTGTTGGCGGCGAAGATGCGGCCGCGGTTCATCCACACCACGCCCGCCACGATGACGGCGAGCGCCACGGTCGCCGCGATGATGCTCTTGAATCCGAGTCTGCCCGTGTCTCGCTCCATGATCCGCTCCTTTGCTGGTTTCCGGCCGGGCTGTCCGGCGGCCCGATCGAATATCGGTCCGCCGCCCGGCCCATGTACCCTCACCATACGAACAGCGGACTGGGCAGGAACCGCCACGCGCCGCCCTCATAGACGAATATCTATAGGCAAACACCTCTCTCTGCATCAGCAGATTCCTCTCTTCTTTGATAAGCAGATATTCTCTCCTCCTCTGACCGTCTCCCGCCTATTCCCTATAGCGTGATGTTTCCGCTAGTGCCAGCCCTCTCCTAGCAAAATCATCACGCCAGTAGGGCCTTCCGCGTGATATTTCCGCTAGCACTTTGCCGCTGCTCGCCCATTTGTCACGCCAGAGACCCCTTTTGCGTGACATTTTTGCTAGTAAGAACCCTGCCTAGCGAAAACATCATGCAAAGAAGGCTTTTTGCGTGATGATCCTGCCAGTAAGAACCCCTGCTAGCGGGAATATCACGCCAGCTGAGGGGGTATCCCCGACCCCCGTAAGCGTATCGAGCTGGTAGCCGTCTGCGCTTGGGCTCAGCGGCCTAAGCCGTTAGCCCGGTCAATGGCCAAGTCAATGGGATGGTTGCGCTGAGGGTCCATTCGGCGGTGTGGCGGTCGATGCGCAGCGCGCCGCCGCGCTCGGCTATGCGGGCGCGGTAGCGTTGCAGACCGGTGCCGGCGGACAGTTGCCGTGCGTGTTGCGCGCCGTCCAGCGCTGTGTCCACGAGCGCGATCTGCACGGCGTCGCGGCCGATGCCGATCGTAAGCACGTAGCCGCCGGCGGGGTCGGCATGTTTGGCGATGTTGCCGTAGAGTTCCTCGAGCAAGCCCGCGATCAGTGCGTCCGGTTCGGCGCTATCGTTCGCATTCGTGACGATCGTCTGACCGTCGAATCCGAGTTCCGCAAGCCGATGATCGCCGGCATGCGCAATCGTACGCAGTTGTGCGGCGAGCGGGCAGTCGTCACGTTCGGCGTTCGGTTTGACGACGGATGATCCGGCGGATACAGACGAGCGCCACGCATGACGGCTCATGGACGACGTTGCCAAACCGAGATCATCGGATGGTCGTCTGTCGGCCGGCGATGCCGATGCCGGAGACACGGTGGCTCCGGCATCGGCATCCGATCGTCCGCCCGCCGCCGACGCCCGATGCTCGTCATCCCGTCCCTCGATCACGCCGATGACCTGATGCGTGCGGTCGAGCGCGCCGGCCGCCACGTCGCGCAATTCGCGCAGCTCCTCGACGCCGGGCGACTTGCCGTCGGCGATATCCTTGTCCAATCGCAGGATCAAGTAGGCGAGATCGTTCGACACGTAGTCGTGGATGTCCTGCGCGGCGCGGGCGCGTTGACGGCGGTACGCGAGTTCCATGCGCTCGCTGTGCCGCTCGTGGTTCCAGCGTGCCGCCATGCCGCCGAGCAGGAATCCCGCGAACAACACGGCGACCGGAGCGATGCCGGACATGGCGACGGTGCCGAGCAGGACGTGACTGTTTGGTTCGGCTGGCTTGTTCGACGGATTGGCGGTATCGTCCGGCGACGATGTATCTGTTTGATGTGATTGATCCGACTGATCGGACTGATCCGATTCGTTCGATTGGCTGTCCGCCGATGACGACGAGTCCGGCACGCTGCTTGTCGACGATCCGGTTCCGGTGGTCCACGCCGGCAGATCAACGCCGCCTTGGGTGAAGATCCAGACCGACAGTGCGATGATGGTGACGGCCACCGCCGCGCGACGACAGGCATAACCGAGGATGCCGATAGCGATCAGTACGCACAGCAGCATGGCCGACGGCATGGCGACCGAGGCGACGCTGAGCGCCGACCACAGCACCGTGACCGCGCAAGCGCCCGTCACCGGCCGGAACGCCATGAGTATCGTCGCCGCCACGACCGCGAACACGCACGCCGCGTCCACAGCCGGTATCGTGCCGGAGGTCACGGCTCCCAAGGTTTCGCCGGCGCAGACCAGCGCCACGACCAGCACCGCGGTTAGCAGCCAAGCGTTGCCCGCCCGCCGATCGGCGTCGTCCAACCGTTCCAGCCACGTATCAATCATCCGTCACCTCGCTTTCACATATATGTCATTTCGACCGAGCGAAGCGAGCGGAGCAATCTTTCCAGCGCGACAACGACAAGAAAGATTTCTCGACTCGGCTTCGCCTCGCTCGAAATGACACATTCATGGGGTTAGCTTCGCTCGAAATGACACATCCGTAAGGTTATCCTCGCTTGGAACGGCACGTTCATCTGGCATCCTCTCGAAATGACGGAAGCATCAGAACACGTGCCGTCGCACGCAGATCGAAATCGCGTGGGCGCGGCTTCGCGCGCCGAGTTTGGCGAGCGCACGCCGTTCGAATGTGGCGACCGTGGGCGTGCCGACGCCGAGCCGGTCCGCGATTTCGCGCGTGGTCAACCCGTCCGCGTACAGCCGCAGCACGTCCCGTTCCTTGGGCGATAGCGCCCCGCGGCCGGCGTCGTAGGACGCGTCCTCCAGCAAGGTGTGCGCTTCGGCCGCATCGAGGAATCTCATCCCGGCATGAGTCGCGCTCCCATCAGGCACGGCCCGCGTACCCGATCCGGCGTCGTCCGGCGCAACAGCACCAGCCACCGCGCTCGCGTCACCGGGAACGGTTCGCGCCGTCTCATAGTCGTCGCCGTTCGTCGCCAGCCCTTGCGCCGCACGGCGTATCGCCACGGCCATGCCGGCGAGATCGGTTTTGCCGACGAGCGCCTGCATGCCGCAGCGCACCGCCTCATCACGAAACGAATCGACCGCATACGAGGTCACGCCGACCACGCCCACATCCGCGCGTTTGACGCGGATCGCACGGCAGACCTCGATGCCGGGCACGTCGTTCATCGACATGTCGGTCACGAGCACGTCCGGCCGTTGTGTGCGGCTCAGGCATCGACTGATCGCGACCGCGCCGAGCTCGCACGTCCAGACCACGTCGAACCGCGCGTCCATGCGCGCGATCATCGTCGACAGCACGGCCACCGCGTACGGATCGTTGTCGACGATACCGATGTGAATACGCGCGTTTGCATTGTCAGCAGCAACCGAATCACCAAGTCTCCCGCCCATGCGCACCTCCCTGCCATCTTGCGCGTCCGCGCAGCCACTTCGTCGCACCGCGTCATACGGACTATGACATCCATCATTCCACCGATCGCGTCTGTTCCATACTGGAATCACCACAACACGCCGAGCGAACGGACGGTCATCGTACCGATCAGCCGATACATGACCGCCGATACACGCTCCGGCTTGGACGGTCGTCTCAACCGGCCGGAAAGGAGGCCATCATGACCTCGGTACACATCGGTCCCTCCCCACAAGGCCCGAACATGACTCCCGACGACGGCACCGACCGTCGCACGCCGCATCTTTTCACGCATAGTTTCACACGCCGTTTCACTCGGCAGTGCACATGGAACCGCGCCCACTGGATCGGCATCGTCGCCCTTGCGGTCCTCCTGCTGCTGATCTCGTATTCCCGCCTCGCCACGTTCCTGCCCGAACTCAACGGCCGGCCGATTCCAGACGGTTTCACATGGGTGCCCGTCATGACGGCAGGCTATTGGCCGGTCGGATTGGGCGTCGCGAACCTCGTCCTCGGTTCGATCCGATCCGGCTCGCTCTCGTTCCCGCTGGTCAGCGCGCTGATGGGACCGCTAGGCTTCGGCTGGGCGCATCTGCGCATGCTCGGCTACGTCGAATACTACCGTTGGGGCGACTGGCTGACGCTGATGCGCGAGCACGGCGGCGAACTGGCCGTGCAGACGTTGGGCGGTTGCGCGATACTGCTGCTCGCGTACGCCGCGGTGGCGTTCTGCTGCTTCGCGATCGGCCGGTACGGGCTGCGCCGGCTGTTCATCGCCCCGTCCGAGACGAGCGCGAGCGGCCGGATGGTCGCGTGGGCGCGGCGTGACGCGGTACGGTTCGGCTGCTGGCTGACACTGGCGATCACCTATGGATTGGTGCTTACGTTCTCGCTGGTACGCGGCGAACTGGCGATGGCCGGCGCGTTGATGATCAATTTCGTGGTGCCGCCGGTGCTGCTGGTGGCGTGCGGCGCGTACGCGACCCGCGACGCGGCGATATCGGCCGGCCGACATGGCAACGGTCTGCCCGATTGGCTGCGTTCGCTGACGTTCCCGGCGATCGGTACGTTGATCGGCGCGGCGACGACGTTCGTGCTGGCTGCGCCGTATCAGGACGAATGCCCGATCAACGGCGTATGCACGCCGATCGGCGGCAACTGGCTGATCGATTGGACCGCACTGGTCGATACAGTGCCGTCGTTCCTCGTGCTGTATCTCGTCGCCGGCTATCTCGGCTACGGCGTGGTGCTGATCGTGCGGCTGATCGTCCGAGGCGTGCGCAGCCATGCCAAATCGGCTCGGTAGCGGCTATATAAACGATGGGCGGGGAAGAACGTGACGTACGTCTTCCCCGCCCATTCATTACCGCTTCGGATCACTGACCGTCGGACGGAGTGGTGGTGTCGGACTGGCCGCCGGTGTCGCCGTCGTTGCTGGTGTTCCCGTTGGTGTCACCGGAATCGTTGGAATCATTCGAGTTGCCGTTGTCGCCACCTTGGTTGTTCTGGTCGCTGCCGTTATTGTTATTGCTCCCGTTATTGCCGTTGTTGCCGTTATTGGCGCTATTATTCCCGCCGTTGGTATTGCCGGAATCACTGTTGCTGCCGCCATTATTACCGCTGTTGTCGGTGCTACCGGAGTTCCCGTTATTCGTCGTGTTCCCGGCCCCGGTGTTGCCCGTATTGTTGTTGTTCGCCGTACCGGTATTGTTGCTCTGCGGCGTGATCGGCATCGTATCCTGAGTGCCGTTGTTCTGCAGCACTTGCGCATTGTATGCGGTCAGCGCCTCGGCGGACGCGTTCACATCGTCGCTCGCCGTCTGCAGCGCCTTGAGCGCATCCTGCAACGATTGCATGTTCGGCTTGTCCTCCTTCAGAAGCCCGTTCGCCGTGTCAAGCGCGGTCTGCAACGCGTCGCGGGTGCTCTCATCCATCACCGCGCCGGCCGTGTTGTCGAGCAGCGTCTGCGCGTCAGCCACAGCGGTCTCCAGATCCTTCTTGGCCTTGTCGCGGTCCGCGTCGGTCTTCTTGGTCTGGCTGGCGGTCACCGCATCCGCCGCCTTGGTAAGCGAACTGGCCAGCTTGGTCGCGGAATCGGCGGCGTCGTTGGCGGCGGCCGTCTGCGTGGTCAGCACGCTTACGGTGGCGTTCGTGCCACATTCGTCGACCGCGTCCAGTGCCTTGGCGTCCTTGACCGCGCTCGCGAGGGTCGTGACGGTCGCCGCGTCGGCGACCTGGCTCTTGGTGATCTTCTGTGCGCTGGCAGTCTTGCTGAGCGCGGACTGCAGCGCGTCCGCCGCATCCTGGTACTTCTGGTATGCGGCCTGGCATGCCACGAGCTTCTGCGCCTGGGTCTGGCCGGCCTGATGATTGTTCCACGCGAACGCCCCGCCGGCGGACAGCGCCACCACGGCGGCGACCGCCACGATGCCGCCGATCACGAACTTGGCGTTGAACGGCTTGCCAGCGACGGAGGCCGTTGCATTGGCATTCGCGGGTGCGCTCGCATCGGCACCTGCACCGTTGAGCGACGGGATCGCGGCGATCGGTCCGGTCTGCGAGATCTCGGAGAAATCCTCCAGCGAGTCGACCGGAATCGTCGGGCCGCCGACCACGGTCGGAGCCTCGCCGGCCGCGTCCGAAGATACGGGATTCAGCGGCAGCGATTCGGGGATGGGCGGGTTGGGCACCGGCGGAACCGGGGGCATGAGCTGGGTCTGGCCGTCCTCGACGGCATCCTGTGCATCGGCCGAAGCGACGGCTGCAGCATCACCGGCGTCGTGCCGCGGCTCGCCGTCATGCCGGCCAATGCCGGGCAACGCGTCACTTGCGTTCCACGTTCCCGAAACCGGCGGAATCGTGATCGTGGGTATATCAGTGGACGGTTCACGGTCGAGCGGCATGGTGATCGTCGGCGCGTCCGCAAGCACCGGATCACCGGCATTCGCCGCGGAAGTCGATGCCACGACGGAACCGTTCGACGTCGATGCCCGGCCGGACGACGCCGTACGCGCGGACGGCTGCGGCACGGCAGCGGTCGCCGTGGAATTGGCCGCCGGTAACGATTCCCCGTCGGACTCATCATCAGCAGAATCAGCATCGTCCGACTGACCTGCGGGGATGATGACCGGCGCGTCATCGCCGGACGACAGGCCACCGATCAGTCCGGGTTCAGAATCGGACTCAATGGAGGGGAAGCTCAGATCGATCGGCACGGTCTTCCCAAGCGCATCGGACGACAGATCAGCCAGATCGGCCAGACCGTCCAGTCGCCCATCGGAAGGATCGTCGTTCAATCCCGCCGCCGATCCGGCCCGCAGATCGGCATCCAAACCGTTCTCTCCCGGCTTCCACTCATCATCCAGCACATCGACCCCTTACCGTCGCACACGTCGGACACTCCTAACCACATCATAATAGGGGGCCTTGCTGATAAGCGGTGCACTCATGGGTGGGGGATGGACGTGCAAGCATGGAACATACAGCTCTCTGTCTGTTGATCTGATGATGCTTACAAGTAGGTAAAGTCCAAGGAAGCAGTTATTTATGCGACATCCGTCGGAAGACCTTGTCCCGAATGGCGTCTCGCTCCTGACTGTTAATGATAAACAGCCAAGTCGCCGCCGCATAGACTATGCAATACAGCAGACCGAACGCCAACAAACTCACCAAATCGGGCAGTATGATCATATGGACGGCAAACCAGCACAATGCAATCACCATGACGCTGGTAATGATCGTCGGCATCATGGTTCTCCAGAAATACCTCATATCCAGACCGATCTGGTAGTGGTAGTACCAGTTCATGAACAGTCCTGTGCCAAGCAGAATGCTCACCGCATATCCCCATGCAGTAGCCCAGTATCCGATTGTTGGAATGAACAGGACACTGATGGCGATATCGATTATGGCCGCAAGAATATACATGAGGCTACGCGCCTTGTGCCGGTTCTTCGCCCGCTGTATTTCGATGCCGGTGGTCTGCGCCAAGGGAATCATAACCGGCAAAGTCATTACCAGGCACAGCCAATAGGCATCCGAATTGGCATCGCCCGCCCAGATTCTCACGAAATTCTGACCAACGACCACGAATCCTCCATAAATGAACCAAAACAGGATCATCTGGTAACGGCCTACCCGCGTCATAAGTTCAGTGAGTTCGCCATTGTCATCATGCTCGGCAACGATTCTGTTGATCTGGGGAACGAACACATTCGACATGGTGGTGCTCATCGAGAAGAAGATGTTCCTGATCTGCAAGGCGATGGCGAACGTGGCGACCACGCCGGAACTGGCCATAGCGCCCAACAGGAAATTAGGCACGTTATTGTTTACGATGTCGACGATCTGATTCAGAAAAATCCAAAAACTAAACGCGGCAATCGCCTTGAACATGCTCCACTGCAATCCGGTGAAAGTGAATCTCATGCTGAGGGAAAACACCGCATATCGAATATTAAGGAACAACAGCACCAAGCTGACGGCGAGCTGCGCGCAAGCCACACCCACGGCGCCCATCCCCGCATACAGGAGCAGGATCGCGAGCAACGGCATCGCCAATGTGGTGAACAACTGTCTGGTTTGCTGGAACGTGAACCGTTCATGCGCCACGACATATGAATCGAATGGAGTGGACATCAACTGCGCGGAAACATTTATGCTCATGATCAGCAACAGTCCGCGTGCCAGCCCCACCTCGCGGTCGGTCAGGCCTCCGGAAAACAGAGCATGCACATTTACGACCAGCAGCAGCCCGCCAATAAGACACGCACATGCGACGACGATATAGACCAGCAAGAATATGCCATTCAGCCGAAGAACACCTTGCTCATTCCCTTGTGCCCGTTCTCTCATATAGAAGCGCACATAGCTGCCATAGAAACCGGCGCTCAGCAAGGCCAAAGCGAAAACCACCGAATTGGTCATCTGGAACACGCCGTAATCACCCTGTCCCAAAAAATGCAGGAGCAAAGGCACATACAGCAAATTCACCAGATTTTTCGCAAACACATTCACATATCCAAGAACCGCACCAGCCCTACGCTGCGAAACCATATAGATACTCCTCTCGTATATTCACGCGTGGTTAGAGCACGATCTCAGGATCGCGATACCGTTCACGACCGCAATCCAGCGTATTCGCTGTCACGATCGCCAGTAGAGACGCACGCGCATCCCGATTCACCATCGTGTCGCTCGTTTCGCTACGATACGTTTGATCAGAACGATGCCGCGCATCAATATGCGTGTCATCCATACATTCCCACTGCGTACCAGAGCGGCAATGATTTGGTTACGCCTGCCGATGCCCCGCACTCTCCGCGCACAATCGAGCACAACCGGGTCCGTGAGAATCGTACGGGCGATCACGCCTCGCTTCATCTTGACTGCCGTCCGTTCATCGGAGTAAAGCAGCGACAGCATGATCCACACGTTGGCAATCAGACGGTTCTCATGTATGTTGAGATACGCCGGATTCCAAGATCTGACGATAGGCAGCAGCATCGCGTACACGGCAGTGCGATCATGCAGCAGACGCGCATCATACGTGCTCATGGCACTGCCGGAACGTATCGAATACCGATACAGTGGTCTGTCCAGCGACACAACGCGTTCGGCAGAAGCATACAGAGGGAAGTTGAACGCCGAATCCTCTCCGGCAATGACGCCTTCCGAGAACCGACTGCCGACTTCACGCACGAACGCGGTCAGCAACAACTTGTTCCACGGAGGGCACACGTATTCCGCATGACTGAGCTGAATAAAATGTTCCGTGAATTCAGATGCCGTCGTCGCCACGAACGCCACCCCCGGCTGCGGCACGGAGTCCAACACCATGCCGTCTTCACACTGATGGTCGTCCGTGTTAGCGTAGAACACGATCTGCGCATCATGACGTTGCGCCGCATCCATACCGGCATTACGCACGGCGGATACGCCGGCGTTTGCGCGATGCAATACGACAACGCGCGAATCTCGTTGCGCCCGCTCATCGCATTTTACCGGCGATCCGTCCGACGAACCGTCGTTAACGAGAATGATCTCCAGATTCCGATACGTCTGGTCGACGATGCTGCCCATGCACCGGTCTAACCATCGTTCGCCCTGATACACCGGCACGTCCACACTGATCAGCGGATAAGTCCGATGGTTGTCCGTGTCCAAGTTCGCGTCTCCGTTCATGCTATCACTGTGGTGATGTCAGCAGCCTTGAACCGCTGCGAACGGCAGGTCTTCGATTCGAGCAGAAAGTGACCGACAGCGATGTACATGACGAGGAATTCGCCGTCAGGGATATGCAGCAGTTTACGGGTCGCATTATCCCGCTTGGCAGGAAGCATGGTGTTGAGCGGGCATGCAGCCAATCCTGCTTCCTCCAACGCCAACAACAATGACATGCCAAACAAGCCTCCATCCACAAATCCTTCATTGCGTTCGTCCTGGCTCATGAACGCACGGTTGTCGGCGGTGATAAGCACGAGCGCCGGCGGCATGGCATAGCCACGATAACCACCCTGCAGGGGCATGGCTTTTGCGATCACACTAGGGTTGGTGATGACATGCACACGGGTTGGCTGTCGATTGCATACGGACGGCGTGCGCATGGCGACATCGATGCATCGCATGATCTCATCTGCCGACACCGGCTCATCAGCAAATTCACGCAGCGAATGACGGCTTTCGGACAGCTCACGGAACGTTCGGGATGCATTGTCGACCTTATCGGAGGCCTTGATGACCATAATACCGCCATGTGTACCGTCCGCTTCTCCGATCTCGTCCCAGATGGCAGGATCGAACAGCTTACTGGCATACGCAAGATCCTTGTTCGCGTTCTCATGTCGAACTCGGTATTCATGCAATGTGTCAAGTGCCGATATCCACACAGGATTGGACTGCACATTGGCATCCATATCCTTCAGTTGTTTGAGCAACGGAGCGAATTGGGCCAGCACTGTTTTGCCGAATCCATACCGGAAATGCTCATGGCTCAGACCCTTTTCGATTTGATGGGTGAAGAAGATGAGGCGGCTCTCCACTTGTGTTTTTCCGGTGGTTCCACGCCGCGCATAACTGCGCCGGAATCGTCGCATCTGACGTATCGTCTCATGATACAGTTTCAGATCGGATTCGACTCCGCGCAGCCATGCGATGGCCGGTTCTGGAGTCAGCTGTTTCAGCATGTTTTTCATCATCATCTCCTTCGTCATCCGTTCAATCGTTCAGCTGTTCAACGCCATTTCGAGGAAAACAGCGCAACGCCGGCGTTCGATATCCAGACGCGGACGTACTTCGGCGTAGTCGACAACGGCGTTGCTCCACGCTTCACCCTCGATGAGGTTGCGGTCATCCAGACCGCAGGTGGACAGCAGCGAGCTCATGCGGTCATCCATGTTGACCTTGCCATTATGCTTGCCACGTACCACATGGAACTGCTTTTCGAACAGGATCGAGAACGCGGTGCCATGGAAAGATGCAGTGAGCACGTGCTCGGCGTTCTTGATCAAGCTCAGATAATGGTTTGGCGCGGCGACTTCCAACAAGTGGAAGCCATACTTCTTCAGCCCATACGACTTATTGCCGGTGAACATCACATAGACCGGCAGACCAACGGCTTGGGAGTATCGTTGCACGGCCTTAGCGGCACTGTCGTTCAATTCGATCGAATCGATCGCATAGTAGAAGATGTACGGCTCATCCACCAGTCGGGGCGCGGTGATGTCCGCGTAATCCCGCTGTTCCAGCAACAGAGTCGGGTCGATGACCTGAGTGACCGTCTTGTCGATGATCGGCGTGAGATATTCTTGGGCGGTCTTTTCACGTACGGAAATCGCGGAATAACCGGACAGCAGCCGACGATACCGGTCAGCGAGCGCCTTGTCACCACGCTTGTCAAGGATATGTCCGCCCATGCTGGACGCATACGAGATTTTTGGCTTGTTCTGGATGAACGATAGGAAGTATGCATCGCTGTAATCCCAAGCATCCATGTTCCAGATCTGATCGCTGCCGGAGACGAACACGTCGTATTGACCTTCCAAGTCACCCATCTGCAAGGGATTCTCGTAGAACTTCGGCGTCAGCGACAGTGCCGAATGGATAAGCCGATCGAAGTCGTCATGTCGGCGTTGGATCAACTTGTGGTGGAACAGCGCATAGACGTTCTTCATTACGTCCTTCGGTCCGGACACCTTTTTGTATACGTCATACAGATACTGCTGTCGGGGAGTGGAAAAATCGATGATGTCGCATTTGTATCCGAGATGTTGAATCTTACGCTGTGTGGCGAATGCCTGCAGGAACGAACCGTTGTTATGAGCGGCATGATAGGTGATCAAAGCAGCCGATTTCATATTCTTCCTTTCAAGAATGTTCTACGTTTTATTTGCCAAGTACCGACGGCAAATAGCGATTCATAAGCATGGCGATCGGCCAACAGCAGAGGACGGACAACGTCACGATCAGCAATCCTTGCCACAATTGCGTATACCAGACAGTTGTCCCACTGGAATCAGTGATGCCTAGATAGTCGAACAGATCCGTCCACGCGTGAATCATGACATGGTTCATGGCATAGAATACAAGGGAGTTCTTTCCCAAGTAATCCGACGATTTACGAAGACCGGACCATCCTGGCGAGCGCGATAATGCCACCAATCCTGTCACGACGGCACCAATCCCGAATAGTGCCGCGGGGATATAGAACACGATCCACCCGAATGTGTTTGAGTACACGTCCAGCCACTCTCCGCTGAACGTGACATTGCCCCAGCTCATGACACCACTGCAAATGAACAACAGCGCGCAGATCAGCACACAGGAGGAGGGTATTCCCAAATAGTTCTTTTTCTTCCATGTATGACCAATGACGTTTTGCGATGAATCCTATGACGAAGAAGAACGATCCCGTCAAAGCGGTGTCCAAGCACCATGGAAACGTACGATCGACATAAGTGCCATAACAATAACCGACCAGCGCCGCAAGCGACGCCATTATCAGCATGTGTGTCTGAGATATGCCCGCACGTATGACCCAGTATGCCACAAGCTCGATGATGAACAAGCTCACAAAGAACCAAGGCAAAAACTCGTAAGCCCCGCCTCTCAACTCCACGAAGACACCAATCAGCGTCTTGACGGGAGATATGGGAGTTTCACCATGAATCAAAGACCGTACATACTGGCATATTTTGATAATGCATCCAAAGAAGGCACCGGGAACAATAAGCGTGCGGAATTTACGCCATACGAAGGATCCGAATGACGGGTACCGACGAACGGAGAAGACGAATCCCGAAAGCGCATAGAACAACGGAATATGGAATGCATAAAAGAAGATCAGAGCCGGTTCGGGACATATGGTGTGCCCCCAGAAGACCAGCAATATCGCCAATCCTTTTCCATAATCAACCCAAGCTATTCTCCGCTTGACAGGTCCAGAAACCTCGGCGCTCTGCATTATTCATCTCCTTTCAACAGACATAGCCACTGCAAGACGATGGCATCAAGGTCGAAACGTGTCATTCCATCTTCTGATCGCTCCGCATACCGTGCACGGCGTTCTTCGTCGTCGATCAGCAGGTCGATTCGGTCGGCCATGTCGGAGATGTCGCCGGGAGCGACTAGATCGCCGTTCACGCCGTCGGTCACGATCTCGGCGGGGCCGGTTTCGCAATCGAAGCTGACGATGGGCAGCTTATGGGCCTTGGCTTCAAGCAAAACCATCGGCAGCCCCTCGAAGCGGGAGGTCATGACGAACATGGCGGCTTGACGGTAGTAATCGGCCATGTTGTCGACGCGGCCTTTGAGGATGAGCTGGTTGCCAAGATCGGCCTGCTCGATCTTCTGTTCGAGCATCGGACGGTCTTCGCCCTCGCCGAGAACCAGCCACTGCCAGTCGGGATGTTGCGGCAGTACGCGTGCGGCGACGTCCACCAGCATGTCGAAACCCTTCTGATGGGTGAGTCGGCCGGAGCTGATGATGGTGTGGGAATTGGCCTCGTATACCGGTTCCGGCGTGACTTGCTGCATCGGATTGGGGATAGCGATGACCGGGCACTTGGGATGCGCATTAGTTTCGTACAGCTTCTTATCCGCCTCGGTGAGCGTGACGATGACGTCGGCCTTGCGGGCGGCCCAGCGGCGGGTGAGCTTGCGGTAGGGCACTCCTGGGTTCTGATGGTAGTTGAAATGCTCCCACGAGATGACCTTGACGCCGGTGGAACGCTTGAGCGGCAGCGAGTACATGTCAAGGATGCCGTCGATGTCGACGAGGATATCGATGTGCTGGTCCTTGACGATGCGTTTGAGACGACGGACCGTGTCGAAGTAGTGCTGGATGCCGTGGGTGATGGTCGGGTACACCGTGTATCGGGTGATGCACAGACCGATCGGAAAGAACGGTTCCGAGTTTTCCTCAAATAGGCTGATGAAGCTGACCTTTAAGGCCGGCTGAGTGCACGCTCCCCCAGTCAGCCTATGGCTGACAGCCCGTCCTGCAATTCCGGACGCGCTACGCGCGGCATTGTCTGACTCGCTGTCGCTCGTTCCTCGCCTAACAACACCTCCGGCGTTTTCTTTACGGCTCGGTCCAGCCGAGGGTGCCGAGGATGCTAGGGCATTGGCAAGCATGATGGATACGTTTTCGGTGCCGCCGGAACGGGTGATGTCGCCGGAGAAAAAAGCAACGTGGGTCATGAGTCAAGTCCTTTCACCAGCAGACGTTCCTCCTGAGTGAGCGGTACTTTTTGGTAATTGTTAAGCACCAGCAAATGCAGCACAGGGAATGTGGCGGCCTCATGGCGGGTCCAAGAGCCGAAATCCGGCTCGAAAATGAACGAGCCGAGCACGTAGCCAAGGAACACGCACAGCGCGAGGAACAGCGTCGGCTCGTTGATCTTGTTGATCTGACGCAACAGGTTCACCATGTATGCGGTCACCATGCACTGGAACGCGAAGAACGGCAGATAGTAGGCGCCGCGCATGGCCAGTTCGATCGGGATCATCATGCGGAACGCGTTGATGACGTAATTGACCATGAACAGCGGCAGCCCGTCGCCGGGAATCAGGTTGAGCATCAGCGTTGCCGAATCGGCGCTGTCGCCGAACGCGATATCGTAGCCGGCACGCAAGTCCATGATCTGCTGGTAGTCATCCGGCATGATGCGCTGCGCGGTCACCATCATCGCATAGATCACGGCGAACATCAGCGCAATGATGATCAGCATCGAGCCGATGCCCAGCTGCTGCCGGCTGCGGAAGAACTCAAGGATCACATACACGGCAAGGGTCAGCGCGGCGATGAGAATATAGTATTCGCGGAAGAACGTGCTTTCGTAATACAGTACGCCGCAACTGAGCAGGATCTTGACCAGCGAATTGTTGATCGGCAGCAGCAGCATAACGTACACGGCAAGGAAGAACGAGAACTGGATGATGTCCTTGCCGATCGTGAAGATGTAGATGTTCAGCAGGCCGACGGTAGCGAGGATGAACAGTGATTGCAGGAAATCGGGAGCGTCGGCCCGCAGGATCATCAATACAACCAGCGCGGTGAAGACAATGCCCAAACAGATCGACCAGTCGACCATCGTCTCCAGATCGGCGAAGTTGATGCTGCGGAACAGGTTCGCGGCGATCTCGTAGTTGCCGCCCCATGCGCTGTCGCCAGCCGAGCCGAGCATCATGTTGAGCATGCGGTTGTTGTCGTAGAAATACTTGTCGGGCAGCACATACGCCACCATCACCTTGGCGGCGATCATCACCGGCACGACGAGCGCGAGGAGCGTGTTCTTGTTGCGCAGCTCGAGGGCGAGCTTGCGCTGGCGGCGCTCCGTACGAGTCATGCCGCGAATGGCGGCGGAGGTAACCGTAGCGCTCATCGGCGGCCCGTTCCCGTTCGTGCCGGCGTCACGCTACGCTCCGCCTTGGCGAGTTCGTCTAGATAGAAGCGCTGCAACCACTCGGCATTGGCCACGATATCGAATCCGGCCTTGGTGACCAGTTCCGGCCCCTGTTCGCGCTTGGCCGCATACGCAGCACCGCCGTCAGCCGCGACCACGCCATTGCCGCCGTAATACGTCTCGGCCTGCGTAAGAATGCGCTTCGCCCACTCATCTGGCGTCGCGTCCAGCGATACGACCTGCACGTTGCCGGTGACGTCGCACTGGACCGGCACACGGTCGGAAATCGTGCACGGCAGTCCCGCGGCCTGTGCCTCGATCATGGTGACAGGCAGTCCCTCGAACAGGCTCGGCAGCACGAACGCGTCCATGCCCTGCATGATGCGGCTCACGTCCGAACGCACGCCGAGGAACCGCACCGCGTCGCTCAGACCGAGCCCAGCGACCTTCTCGCGCATGCGGTTCTTCAGTTCGTCGTTCAGCTCGCCGCCGCCGACCAGCCACAGTTCGCTGTTCGGACGGATCTTGTGCAGCGCGGCGAAGATGTCGATGAGGAACTCATGGTTCTTCTGCGGAAAGAACCGACCGACGTGGCCGAGCACAAACGTGTCGTCGGACGTCCCGAGTTCGGCGCGGACCTCACCGGCGACAGTCGGATCGTACCGGTAGAGCGACACGTCGATGGCGTTGCGCTGCTGGATGACGCGGCTGCGGTTCCTGACGCCGAACAGCCAGTCGCCAGCCTCCTCGCCGCATGCGAACATATGCGTCACGTAGCGCGGCAGACGTAGGCGGAAGTATTCGCGGAACACGGATTTCACGTCGAAGCCGACAGGACGGTTGTGCGCGTGGGCGATGCGCACCGGTACGCCGAGCTTCGCGGCCTCACGCAGACCGAAGTAGCTGCGCTCCTCGAGATTTGAGTGGACGATGCGATACTCGGGGTGCGTCTTGAAGAAGGCGCGGATCTCCTTCTTGTACCGGCCGAAGTACTGCGGGTACATCGGGCACATGCGGAACACGCGCCCGCCGAGCGCCTCGATCTCGTCCTCGTAGGCCGCACGATAGTCACGGTTGACGAGGAAATCATAGGTGACCTTGGACCGGTCCATGTGACGCAGGTAGTTCATCATCATGGTCTCCGCGCCGCCACGGTCCATGACGGTGTCGAGCACGAGGACGCGGGTGGGTGCAGCTGATGAAACGGAAGCGGCGGATGCTACGGTTTCGATCGATCCTTCAGCCGGATCCGCTGACTGCTTCTCCCGTACGGTATGCGCGGAAGCAGCCGGCTCGCCGGCCGATTCGACACGCACCGGGTCGATATGCAGCGAGGAGTCCATCCGCACCACGGAATAGGCCGGGATGTCGCCGCTGATGACGCAGCCGGCGCCGATCACGCAGTTGTCGCCGATGGTCGACCCTTTGAGGATCGTCACATTCGAGCCGATCCAGCAATGGTTGCCGATGCGTACCGGAGCCGTGGAATATCCCTGCTCCTTGATCGCAAGGGTCGGATCGGCGAACCGGTGGTTGTGATCGTAGATGCGCACGTTCTCGCCGAAGATCGTCTCGTCGCCGATCTCGATAAGGTCCATCGCGTGCACGGCGCAGTCGTTGTTGAAGAACACGTTGTCGCCGATCACGATGTCACCGGTCTTCCCGTTCCCAGCACGATCGCAGGTCGCCAGGAACCCCCTGCGCACATGGAAGTTACGCCCCCAGCTCAGATGACGTCCATAGGCCAGACGGTACATCAGCTTGAGCAGGAAACCGGTGAAACGATACCAGATTTTGAACAAGATCATCGTTCGGTCTCCTTTCCGGTCATTGCCCTGCCTTCGTAATATGCGCTGATGCGATCCAACATCCGATCCACGGTAAATCGGTCGAGATAGGTCCGCCGCACCTGCTCGGCAGGTAACGGATAGTTGAGAAGATCGACCACCATGCCGGCGCCGGCCTCAACATCTCCCACCGGGAACAGCAGTCCGTTGATCGTCGGCTGCACGATCTCGTCGTTGCCGGCGGTATCGGTCGCCGCGATCGGCACGCCGGCTCGCAGGGCCTCGACCAGCGAATACGGCATGCCCTCGTACAGCGAGGTGAGCAGGTACACGTCGAATGCGGCCACGATGCGTTCGGCGTCCGTGCGATACCCGGTGAAATGCACGCGGTCGGCGATGCCGGCCTCGGCACAGTACTTCCTCATCCGATCCTCGAACGGCCCGTCGCCAACGTACACCGCGTGCACATCGGGCCGCAGTTCCAGCACGCGCCGCACCACGGCCAGCGACGTCATCGGATCCTTCTGCTCGACCAGCCGGGCGGTCACGCCAACGATCGGTGCTTCGGCCGGAACGGCATCCGTCAATCCCAATGAATCCAGCGCCTGCGCGCGTGTAGGCACCGGTTCGTCGGCGATGCCGTTGTACACCACCTCGAACTTCGATGGATCGTCAAGACGCACGTCGAGTGCTGCCTGCCGCTCTCCCGCCGACACGTTGAACGTCATGTCGGTCACCTTGCGGCTCAACCATCGTTCCACGTCGATGAACGCCGTGCGCTTGGCGCCGCCGAACTCCGGTGCCTGGAACGAATACGCGTGCGGCGTGTAGAACACGCGCTTGACGCCGTAACGTCTGCCGCGGCGCAGCACGGCCAGACGGCCGATCACACCGGCCTTGGAGCTGTGGCAGTGCACCACATCCGGACGTACCTCGCGCATCACGCGCGTCACCATACGCAGAGCGCGGCGTTCGTGGTTCGGATTGATCTCGCGCACCAGATCGGCGCAGGGGATCATCCGCGCACGACGGGACATGGCCGGCAGTGCGGCACGATAGTAATCGTCGATGCGGGACGTACCGTAGATCACGGTGACGTCGAATCGGTTCGGATCGAGTCCGTTGACCAGATCGACGACATGGCGGCCGCAGCCGCCCATCGCCTCCTGAATGATCAATACTCGGGTTCGGCTCATGCCAGGGCCTTTCTCGACGTCGATCGCGCGCGACGCGCACCATGATCGTGCTTGTCGCCATAGCCGCCGTAATAGTAGTAGTCGTTGCCTCCCTTGCGAACCTGCATCTGGTTGAACACGCTGCCGACCACCGTCACGTCGATCATGGCGAGCTCCTGCATGGCATCCTTGAGCTGCTTCTTGATGGTGACGCCTTGGCTGGCAACAACCAGCAGACGGGCGCCGTCTTTGGCGAACACGGCGGCGTCGTTGGCCACGCGCAGCGGTGTGGTGTCGACGATCACGTGATCGTACAGGCCGGATACCTCGTCCAGCAGCGTCTTCATGGCGTTGGAGTTGATGAGAATGCTCGGGTTCGTGGTCTGGTCACCGGCCGGCAGGATGTGCAGGTTCGGCTTCCAGTACTGCTGGATGGCGTCGGTGGACTTGACCTGTCCGGTGATCAGATGGCTCAGGCCGACCGCGCCGTTGATGCCGAGGTGACGGGCGACCGAAGGCTTGCGCAGATCGGTGTCGATGAGCAGCACCTTCTCGCCTTGTTCTGCGAGCGCGGCGGCGAGGTTGACGGCGACGGTGGTCTTGCCTTCATGGGCGCCGCTGGAGGTGATGACGATCACGTTGGAGCGGCTGGTACGGTCCGGCGAGATGAACGCGAGGTTCAGCGCGAGTCGGCGGATGCTTTCCGCGGCGTTGCCTGACGGCTCGCTGACCACGACCGGCTTGCTGTCGCGGAACACGGCGTCCTTCATGATCGTGCCCAGCACAGGGGCGGATACGAGGCGCTGCAGGTCGGCCATCTGGCGCAGACGGTTGTCCAGCACGTCCACCAGCAGTCCGGCGCAGGCTGCGGCGACGAGTCCGATGAGCGCCATCTTGAACATGAACGACTTCACGTTCGGCGAGCTCGGAGCAGTAGGCGCGGTCGCTTCCTTGACGACGGACAGGTTGAGGTAGCTGAGCACATAGGTCTTCTCGGACGAGTACGAGTCGTCCGACAGCTGCGTCTTGAGGCTCTCGCCGACCGCGTTCGCGATGGCTGCGGCGCGTGCGGCATCGGTATCGTTCACCGAAATGTTCACGAAGTATGACGAGGTGGTGCTGATGGCGATCTGGCCGCCCAGTGCGGCGACCGACGTGCTGAGTTTCAGATCGTCGATGACCGGCTGCAGCACGGCCGGAGTAGTCACCAGGGTCGGCAGCGTGCCGAGCATGGAGGTCACGTACGTGCTTTCGGTCTGGATCTGGTTGAATCCGGGGCCGGTGGTCGCGTCATCCGATCCGGAACCGCTCACGTTGTGGTTGAAGCTGGCGAACATCTGCGTGGTGGCGGTGTACTGGGGCGTCTGCTGGCTGACGACGGCGAACCCGCCGATCAGGACGACCAGCAGCACCGCGAGTTCCGTGACGAGGTGCTTCTTCAACGTTCCGAGAATATCCGCTATGGTCACTGTGTATTCCTTCGTTATTCTGGGGTCGTATGCGAGAGAAGTGCGAGAGAGTTGCTGGCCGGCACGAACCGGGAGCGTCAGTATGCGCCTTTCTGCGCGAGCACGGCCGACACCGTGCGCAGCATGAGGATGAGGTCGCCGGTGATCGACCAGTCCTGTACGTAGGCGACGTCGAGCCGCTCGCTTTCCTCGGCGGACAGATCGGATCTGCCGGAGACCTGCCAGGGGCCGGTGATGCCGGGTTTGACGAGCATGCGTGTGGCGTAGATCTGGTTGTACCGCGCGTGTTCCTCCGGCAGCGGCGGCCGCGGGCCGACGATCGACATGTCGCCCTTGAGCACGTTGAGGAACTGTGGCAGCTCGTCGATGGAGAACCGCCGGATGAAGCGGCCTACGGGCGTGATGCGCGGGTCGTTCTTCATCTTGAAGATGAAACGGTCCTCCTGACCGGTCTGTCTGGCCAGTTCGGCCTTGAGTTCGTCGGCGTTGACCACCATCGACCGGAATTTGATCATGTCGAACGGTTCGCCGCGCAAGCCGATACGGCGCTGCGTGTAGAAGATCGGCCCGCCGTCCGTGAGCTTGATGGCGATGGCGACGGGCACGGTGACGATGGCCGACATCAGCAGCGCGATGCAGGACAGCAGCACGTCGAACAGCCGTTTGACGATGCGGGTCGCCGCGGAATATTGCGGCAGACGCAACGTGAGGATGGTCGTGTCCTGAATCGATCGGATCTGGGTCTCATGGCCGGCCGCATCGGCCGCGGAAGTGATGAGGGCGATCTCCAACCCCATCGATTCCATGCGCACCGAGAACGTGTTGAACTGGTCTGAGAACCGGTGGAACACGTCGCACACCATCACGGTCTGCACGCCCATGTCGACGAACCGCTCAGCGAGACCGGCGTCACCGTATTCGATCAGCGAGAACCGTCCCTTTCCCGCCGAAAGGTCTTCGAGGTAAGTCATCAGCCGGTTGGTGTCGTGATCGGCTGCGACGCATTCGCCGGCCTCATCCCAGCGCACCGGGCAGATGACGGTCGGGTTGTAGTTGAGCTGCTGCCGCTGCCCGAGGAATCGCAGGGTTTCCATGATGCCCGCGGGCGAACCGACGACCGCCGTGTTATAGGTGAACATGCCGCGGCCGCGCTGCCGCTGGATGAGCGGACGAGCCACCATGCGTCCGATTATCGTGAGCGCCGCGCCCACAGTCACCGTCAGGGTCAGTCCGGTCAGCGAAAGGTTCATATCAAGCAGGAAGCACAGGGCGCACAGGGTCAACCAGCACAACGCCCCCGCTTGGACGATCATCAGGTTGACGCGGTATCCGTCGCCCATCACATGACGGTGATAGATACCCACGACGTTCAGGCAGACCATCCAGATCGAGGCGGAGCAGATCAGGCAGACGGACACCATCACCGGGCGGTCGAGCCGAATCGAATACGCGGGCAGTGTCTCCTGACGCAAGCCCAGCACCAAGAACTCGGCGATCATGAACATCACGGCGTCCACCGTCATCAGCAACGCATTAATCATCGAACGCCAGTGCAGGGTGCTCGACATCCGCTGACGCGACATTGCGCCCAAACGGTCAGCCGTCTGCACCACGGATTCTCGAACCGGTTCCATATAGGACACCACACACCTCCCTCTCATACAACTCGCCCCAGCACAGCCCAAAAAGGGAGGGGCCACTATCAGATTAAGGGAAACCCATCCCGCGCATTCCTCCGGAAAACGCTTTTTTTGAGACCTCGGCGTGTCGCTACCGCGATTTGGCGCTTCTTATGCTATTTTTTCAACGAAATAGTTCTTCATGG
Organism: Bifidobacterium sp. LH_230; assembly: GCF_056357555.1. Classification (NCBI taxonomy): domain Bacteria; kingdom Bacillati; phylum Actinomycetota; class Actinomycetes; order Bifidobacteriales; family Bifidobacteriaceae; genus Bifidobacterium; species Bifidobacterium sp. LH_230. The sequence continues at coordinate 63,930 of NZ_JBKEWJ010000001.1, read as the reverse complement.
AAGCAAAAACGGAAAGCGTTTGCCCAAATGATGTGCCGATACCGCAACGGGTGTATCGTTTGACGGTATGACGACGATGAAGGAGATTGCACTCGAGACGGGCGTGTCCGTGTCCACGGTGTCGCTGGTGCTCAACAACCGCGATCAGGGACGCGTGAAGTCCGAGATCGCGGCGAAGGTGCGCGCCACGGCCCAACGGCTCGGCTACCGGTCGAATCCGCTCGCGCGTTCGCTGCGTACCGGCAAGACGCGCATTCTTGGCTTCATCAGCGAGGAGGTCGCCACCACGCCATACGCGGGCGGCATCATCCTCGGCGCGCAGGACGCGGCCAGTCAGCTCGGCTACATGCTGCTCACGGTGAACACGGACGGCGCGTCGAACGAGAACGACGAGATCGCCACGCTCAAACGCTACGGCGTGGATGGGTTCATGTACGCGAAGATGTCGAACCGGCACATCGATGTGCCGGACACGCTCACCGACTATCCACTGGTTCTGGTGGACGCGACCGACAACAAGGGCGAGTATCCGAGCGTGGAGCCGGATGAGATCCTCATCGCGTACGACGCGACGAAGCGGCTGATCGACGCGGGACGCGAGCGCATCGCATACGTCGGCTGTTCGGAACCGTTGCTTGCGCAGGATCGGCGGTTGACCGGCTACCGTCAGGCGTTGGAGGATGCGGGGCGCACGTTCGACGAGTCGCTGGTCGCGAACGTGCTCAACAACGGACCCGCGCTGCGTGCGGTGAGTGATCTGTTCGACCGGGCGAGGCCGGACGGCGTGTTCTGCTTCAACGACGCGCGCGCCTGGTACGTGTACGAGTGCGCGGCTCGGCGAGGACTCGAGATCGGGCGCGACGTGTCGGTGGTCGGCGTGGACAACCACCGCGTGCTGGCGGAGACGCTCTCGCCGCAGCTGACGACGGTGGCGCTGCCGCATTACGAGATGGGATACTGGGCCGCGTTGAAGCTGGTGTCGCTGATTGAGCCGAAGCGTGATCTGAGTTCGTTCGCCCGACCGCAGACGACGGCTGCGATCCCGCCGCTCGACGCACCGATTCCGGCGAAGATCCACTGCACGCTGATCGAGAAGGAGTCGGTGCGGGGCGACCAGGCCCATGCGATCGACTAAGACCTGCATTCACACCCCGTGGCGGTTCGTTCACCCCATCCAAGGCGGCGAACGAACCGCCACGCACCATCGGAGACCCACTGCACCAATGCCGGAACCGCCGCGATCCCCGCTTGCTGAATCACTGTTAACGTTACCCAAACGTCAATCGATTGACTCGACACGCCGATATTTGTCAATCGATTGACGTAAATCGATTGACGCTTTATACTCAAATCACGATTCCTCGCAAGGGCACGGCAGCTCGGAGAGAAATCCCCATAACCACAACACACAGCACAACATCAAACAGAGACGGCCGCATGGCAGCGGCCGCGAGAGAAAAGGGAATGCAATGGCAGCAGGCAAGACCGCAGCATGGAAGAATCCTTCCTACCTGCAAAGCTCCTTCGGCATCTTCATGTTCTTCTGCTCATGGGGCGTCTGGTGGTCCTTCTTCCGTATCTGGCTGGAATCGCTTCAGCTGAACGACACCGAGATCGGCACCATCTACGCCATCAACTCCACCGCGACCATGATCATCATGTTCGCATATGGCGCGATCCAGGATCAGCTCGGCATCAAGCGCAACCTCGTGATCGTCACCTCCGTCATCGCCGCGCTGGTCGGCCCGTTCGTCCAGTTCGTCTACCATCCGATGATCGCCGCCGGTGGCTCCATCCGCTGGGTCGGCGCGCTCATCGGCTCCATCGTGCTGTCGGCCGGCTTCATGGCCGCATGCTCGCTGCTTGAGGCCGTCACCGAACGCTACTCGCGCAAGTTCAACTTCGAATACGGCCAGTCACGCGCTTGGGGCTCCTTCGGCTACGCGATCGTCGCCCTGTGCGCCGGCTTCATGTTCAACATCAACCCGATGATCAACTTCTGGGTCGGCTCCATCTGCGGCCTGATCATGCTCGGCGTCTACGCCTTCTGGGTTCCGGCCGAGCAGAAGGACGAACTCAAGAAGGCCACCGATCCGAAGGCCGAGAAGTCCGGCCCGACGTTCAAGGAGATGGTGGACGTGCTCGGCATGCCGACCCTGTGGGTGCTCATCGTCTTCATGCTGTTCACCAACACCTTCTACGTCGTGTTCGACCAGCAGATGTTCCCGGTCTACTACGCCGGCCTGTTCCCCACCGCCGCCATCGGCAACGCGACCTACGGCACGCTCAACGGCTTCCAGGTGTTCCTCGAGTCCGCGATGATGGGCGTCGTGCCGATCATCATGAAAAAGATCGGCGTGCGCAACTCCCTGCTGCTCGGCGCGACCGTCATGTTCCTGCGCATCGGCCTGTGCGGCGTGTTCCACGATCCGGTCACCGTCTCTATCGTCAAGCTGTTCCACTCCATCGAGGTGCCGCTGTTCTGCCTGCCGGCGTTCCGCTACTTCACCCTGCACTTCGACACCAAGCTGTCGGCCACGCTGTACATGGTCGGCTTCCAGATCGCCTCGCAGGTCGGCCAGATCGTCTTCTCCACGCCGTTGGGCTGGTTCCACGGCCAGATGAAGGAGCTGCTGCCGAACAACGACATGGGCTCGCGCGTCACCTTCTGGGTCATCTCCGCGATCGTGCTCGCGGCGCTGATCTACGGCTTCTTCATCATCAAGAAGGACGATCAGGAGGTCGGCGGCGACCCGTTCTACACCGACAAGCAGCTGCGTCAGATGGAAGCGGCTAAGGCCTGATCCTCTCCCCCTCCTCATCCACTGATCTGACCGAACCCGACCAGGTTCCTGCGTGGCGAGTCTCCACCTGCGACACGCCACGCAGCCGGACGGCACCAGCCAGCACGGCGGATCGACATCATCGTGGTGCCCGGCGGCGTTTTCCCCTTTTTTCGCTCCGGGCACCCTTTCTCGCATATTCCGTATCTCGGCATTCACCATCCGCACCTCACCATCACATACTTCAGAAAGGAACTCAACGATGAGCGCAACCCCCATCCTCACCCCGATCGCCGACCACGACGCCGAACTCGCCAAGGCCGAAGCCGGCGTCGCCAAGCTCGCCGCCACCCGCAACGACCGCTGGTACCCGAAGTTCCACATCGCCTCGAACGGCGGCTGGATCAACGACCCGAACGGCCTGTGCTACTACCAAGGCCGCTGGCACGTCTTCTACCAGCTGCACCCGTACGGCACCCAGTGGGGCCCGATGCACTGGGGCCACGTCTCCTCCGCCGACATGGTGACCTGGCGCCGCGAGCCGATCGCGTTCGCCCCGAGCCTCGAGCAGGAGAAGAACGGCGTGTTCTCCGGCGGCGCGGTCATCGGCGACGACGGCAAGGTCAAGTTCTTCTACACCGGCCACCGCTGGGCCAACGGCGTGGACAACACCGGCGGCGAATGGCAGGTGCAGATGCTCGCCGAGCCGGACGACGACACGCTCACGCACATCACCAAGCGCGGCATGGTGGTCGACTGCCCGCGCGAGCAGGTCCACTGGCACTTCCGCGATCCGAAGGTCTGGAAGACCGCCGGCAAGTGGTGGATGACGTTCGGCGTTTCCTCCGCCGAGCAGCGCGGCCAGATGTGGCTGTACTCCTCCAGCGACATGGTCGACTGGACGTTCGAGACCGTCTTGTTCCAGCATCCGGACCCGGACGTGTTCATGCTCGAATGCCCCGACTTCTTCCCGATCCGCGACGCCGAAGGCAACGAGAAGTGGGTCATCGGCTACTCGGCGATGGGCGCGAAGAAGCATGGTTTCGACAGCCACAGCACGTCAGCCGCCGGCTACCAAATCGGCTCGTGGACGCCGGGCGAGGCGTTCGTGCCGGAAACCGAGTTCCGTCTGTGGGACTGCGGCCACAACTACTACGCGCCGCAGTCGTTCAATACCGCCGCCGGCGATACCGAGGCGCCAGGCCGTGACGGCCGGCAGATCATGTACGGCTGGATGAGCCCGTTCATCCAGCCGATCCCGATGGAGGACGACGGCTGGTGCGGCCAGCTCACGCTCCCCCGCGAGATCACGCTCGGCTCGCGTTGCGGCGACATCCACACCGCGCCGGCTGCCGAGATCGAGGGACTTCGCGAAGACACGATCGACTTCGGTGCGATCGAACTCGAGCAGGACGGCGAGAAGGTGTTGCTGGACGATGCCGAGGCCGTGGAGATCGAGATGACGATCGACTTGGACGCCTCGAGTGCCGAGCGTGCGGGCCTGCGCGTGCATGCGACCGAGGATGGCGCATACACGGCGATCGGCTTCGATGAGCAGATCGGCCGCGTGGTGGTCGACCGCGGCGCGATGAAGCACGGCGACCGCGGCTACCGTGCCGCACCGCTCGATGCGGACGAGCTGACCGGCAAGCTGGAGCTGCGCGTGTTCGTGGACCGCGGCTCGGTCGAGGTGTATGTGAACCACGGTCATCAGGTGCTGAGCTCCTACTCCTACGCGTCCGACGGCCCGCGCGCCGTCAAGCTGGTGGCCGAGTCCGGGTCGCTGAAGGTCGACAGCCTCAAGATCCACCACCTCAAGTCCATCGGACTGGAGTAGGCACGAACCCAACACCGCACGGGGAGCGTGACCGGGAGCGGGGCCGCAATAAACCAACGAGCTTCAAAACCCTTATTTACCAATGGTTTTGAAGCTCGTCCCATGTTGCGACCCCGCTCCCGGTCACGCTCCGCGTCATAAATACGGTAAGGATGTGGGAGTCGAGGGGCGTTACTTGGTCACGCCGCCGAAGCGACGGTCGCGGTGGACATAGTGGTCGATGGAGCGCCACAGGACCTGACGGCCGCAGTCGGGGAACAGCTCGGGCACGAAGTCCAACTCGGCGTAGGCGGCCTGCCACGGCAGGAAGTTGGACGTGCGCTGCTCGCCGGAGGTGCGGATCACCAGATCGCAGTCGGGTACGTCGGGCAGATAGAGGTGATCGGCGATCATCTTCTCGGTGACGCGGTCGCCGGAGATGCGGCCGTCGCGCACCTCACGGGCGATCGCCGCGCACGCGTCCGCGATCTCGGCCCGGCCGCCGTAGTTGATGCAGAATATCACGTCGATCGTCTTGTTGTTCTTGGTGCGCTCCTGCGCCACCTCAAGCTCGTCGATCACCGACTTCCACAGCTTCGGACGGCGGCCCGACCAGCGCACGCGCACGCCCCACTCGTCCATCTGCGCCACGCGGCGGTGGATGATCTCACGCGAGAAGCCCATCAGGAAGCGCACCTCCTGCGGGGAGCGCTTCCAGTTCTCGGTCGAGAACGTGTACAGCGACAGGTAGCGCACGCCCGCCTCGATCGCGCCGGCGATCGTGTCGAACACCACCGGCTCAGCGGCCTGATGCCCGTTGGTGCGGATCATGCCGCGCTGCTTGGCCCACCGGCCGTTGCCGTCCATGATCACGCCCACATGGCGGGGCACCTTGTTCTTCGGGAAATCGGGGATGATGGACGGGTCGGAAAAAGGCGCCGCCGGAATGTCAAGCGACGTGTAGTCGACGTTCTCAAAAGCCATAGACGCTAATCTAGCAAGCGCAGTGAACGAATGGGCCGTTCCATGTAGTACTCACTCCACTCCTCCACGAGGCGGCGCGTGGCCGGCAGCAGCGCACCGTTGACCGAGCCGCCGCCCGCACCGGGAACGTGACTGGGAGCGCTCCCGGTCACAATTTCGGTCGGACCGGTGGGGCGGGACGGACCAGTCGAACCGACGTTCGCGCTCCCGTTCACGCTCCCGGTCATGATTTCGGTGGGGACTGTCGAGCCGGTTGGAATGCTCACGCCAGCCGCGCCGACCGCACCGCCGGCGTCCAGCACCGTCCAGTCCCCGTGCGCCAGCGCCGCGAACTGCCGCAGCACCGCCGGTTCGACCCGGTGTGCGTCCGGCGTATGGTCGGCCGCACACATCACGCCGCCCGACGCCACGGACAGGTACGCCGGCGCACCCACAGGCTCCCCGCACACCACGCAACTGGCGAGCCGCGGCATCCATCCGGCCACCGAGAGCGCACGCAGCACGTACGAATCGCCGATCATGGCCGGCGCGTGCGCATGTCTGGCAAGCGCGTGCAGCGCCCCGATGAGCAGCTGGTATTGCGCGGGCGTGCGTTCGTGTTCGGCGGAGACGAGTTTGTCGGCGGTTTCGACGATGACGCCGGCGGCCACGTACGCGTCGTAGTCGGCGCAGATCGGCGCGGCGTAGGCGGCGATGGAATCGGCCTGGGAGACGACGTCGAGGGAACGGCCGGTGGCGATGAGCACGTCGACGCGCATGAACGGTTCGAGTCGGCTGCCGAAGCGGTTTTTGACCTTGCGCACGCCTTTGGCGACGGCACGGATCTTGCCGTGGCCGCGCGTGAGCATGGTGATGATGCGGTCGGCCTCGCCAAGTTTGGCGGTGCGCAGCACGACGGCCTCGTCGCGGTACAGCGGCATGTGAACGGCTCCTTTCTGCGCTTCTCGATACGCGGCCCGGTACTGTGCCAATCGTAGTGTGACCGTTTTTATTATGCTCCCCTGAAGGAGCTGCCACCCCAGTGCCGTAATCGTGTCCGCCCGGTTGGGTTTGCTCCCCCTGAAGGGGGAGCTGTCAGCGAAGCTGACTGAGGGGGTGACATGCTCAACCCGTCAAGTCCAAACAAGCACTAGTGACTTTGTCAAGCTTAACGTGATGTGGTTGACGCTCTCTCAGTCAGCCTGTGGCTGACAGCGTCCTGCAATTGCGGACGGCCTACGGCCGCGCTCTGCTGGCTCGCTGTCGCTCGCACCTCGCCTACAAACGCCTCCGGCGTTTGCTTCACGGCTCGACCCTCGACCGAGGGAGCCAAGAATACCATTGGTCCGTCAAAGCACTAGTACACGAACAAACCCCAGAACGCGAAGAACAACAGTATATGCAGCATCGCCGAGACGGTGGCCCAGAACAGCACGCGCCCGAGCCTGGTGGAGGCGAGCACCGGTTCGCGTCCGGTCACCACCGCGCGGATGGAGCCGGACCGCGGCGGCCATTGCAGGATGCCGCGCGACGCCGCGACCTCGATGAGCCGCGCGAACACGCCGCTCCACGCCCACACCACGAGCGTGCACACGATCTGGATGACCGGCCAGCTCCAGCGCATGATGCCCGGATCGTCGCCCGGCGCACTGCCCCATGCGAGCCGCACCACGCCCATGATCACCTGTCCCAGTCCGGCCGCGAACAGCAGCAGCGTCGCCACGGTGGTCAGCGTGAGCGTCAGCAGCGCGTGACCGAATCCGTGCGCGAATCCCAGCACGTTACGTCGCCCCCGCAGCCGTCCGCGAATCGAATATCCCGCCGCGACCACGGACACGACCATCGCGACCAGCAGCGTCACGGCCATCGAAGCGTGCAACAGCAGTCCGTACACGGTCAGTCCGCGCCGCGCGACCGGATCGTCGGGCACGGCGATCGACTGGTACAGCGAATCGCCGGCGACCCGCTCGCTGGTCTGCGTGAGCCCGGCCACGGTTCCGGCCGCCCAGTCGACGACGTCGCGCGTGTACGCGTCGGCGAACGGCGTGCCGGCCTCTTCGTCGCTGCCCAACCGCATCACATGGTTGGCGATCGGGTACGTGCGCACCGTCACGTCCGCGTTGCCGGCGGCCCGCGCGAGATCGAGGATCGTCTCGGTGCCGCTGACCTGCGCGGTCATCACGTCCTTCGACCCGTACGCGACGAACGTCGGTATCGCATAGGCCGCCGGGTTCGGGATGTCCGCGAGGTCGAAGTTGGTCAGGCCGAGCAGGGCCGTGTCGAAACTGAACACGCGGTGCACGATCGACTGGTAGCCGGCGTTCGCGCCGACGAGCGTGAAGTCCTGTGCGGCGAGGAATCCGAGCGACTGGCGCGGCGTGAACACCATCGGGCTCAAGAGGATCTGGAACGCGATGTCCCGGTCCTGTTGCAGCAGGTACGAGGAGATCCACGTCGATTCGCTGGTCGCGTAGATGCCGACGTTCGACTCATCCACGTTCGGCAAGTCGCGCAGAATGCCGATGGCCTGATCGTAGGCGGCCGCGGAGGCCGGGTAGTCGCGCGTGATGTCGTTGGTCGACCAGACCGGTTTGTCGATGACGGCGGTGACGAATCCGGCGGAGGCCATGTCGGTGGCGATGTCGCCGAACGAGTCGTCCGGCGTGCCGCCGTGACCCGCACCGTGCATGAAGACGACGGCGGGCAGATCGTGCGTTGCGGTGGAACCGGTCGCAGTGTCTGCGGTCGCACTGGCAGAATCGTCGGCGGTGACGTTCGGCTCGCGGATCAGCATGCGGATGTGCTGCGTCTCGCCGGTGGACGGCTGCGTCGCGTCGAAATACACGGTGCGTTCGGTGACGTCGAAGTCGCCGACCTGATGCAGGGCGACATGCCGCGGATTGCTGAACGTGACGGCCGTGCTGGCGTCGAGCGAGGCGATCCTCTGGCCGGTCGGCTCGTTGCTCCACGGGACGGTGGTCGCGTTCGAGACGTAGACGAGTATGCCGATCAGCATGATGAAGATCGGCAGACGCAGCATGAGCCGTCGTCCGCGGCTCCACTGCTGCGGCGACGGCCCATGCGACGATTCGACGGCGTCCTGCTGATCCGGTGTCGTCATGCGGCGCGGTTCGGATGCTGGATCGGCACGACGACCGGACCGGTGGAGCCGGCCGGCACCTTGCCGTCGGCCTCCATCTGCGCGGCGATGTCGTTGGCGATGGAGAGCAGCGTCTCGACGATCTGGTCCTCGGGCACGGTTTTGACGACCTTGCCCTTGATGAAGATCTGTCCCTTGCCGTTGCCGGACGCCACGCCGAGATCGGCCTCGCGCGCCTCGCCCGGGCCGTTGACGATGCAGCCCATGACGGCCACGCGGATCGGCGCGGTGATGTTCTTCAGACCTTCGGTCACGGCGGAGGCGAGCTGGATCACGTCCACCTGGGCGCGGCCGCAGCTCGGGCAGGAGATGATGTCGAACTTGCGCGGGCGCAGTCCCATGTATTCGAGCAGCTTGCAGCCGACCTTCACCTCTTCGACCGGCGGCGCGGACAGCGACACGCGGATCGTGTCGCCGATGCCTTCGGCCAGCAGCGCGCCGAATGCGAGACACGACTTGATGGTGCCCTGCCATGCCGGGCCGGCCTCGGTGACGCCCAGGTGCAGCGGCCAATCGCCCTTCGAGGCGAGCAGACGGTAGGTCTCGACCATCGTGATCACGTCGTGGTGTTTGACGGAGATCTTGAAATCGTGGAAGCCGACGTCCTCGAACATGCGCGCCTCCTTGAGCGCGGACGCCACGAGCGCCTCCGGGGTGGGGCCGCCGTACTTGGCATACAGGTCCTTGTCGAGCGAGCCGGCGTTCACGCCGATGCGCAGGGAGATGCCCGCGTCGGTCGCGGCCTTGCAGATGTCGGGGCCGACCTGGTCGAACTTGCGGATGTTGCCCGGGTTGACGCGCACGGCCGCGCAACCCGCGTCGATGGCCTGGAACACGTACTTGGACTGGAAGTGGATGTCGGCGATGACCGGGATCGGCGACTTGCGCACGATCTCGGGCAGCGCGTCCGCATCGTCCTGACTGGGCACGGCGACGCGCACGATGTCGCAGCCGGCGGCGGTCAGTTCGGCGATCTGCTGGAGCGTGGCGCCGACGTTCGCGGTGAGCGTGTTGGTCATCGACTGCACGGAGATGGGCGCGCCGCCGCCGACCGGCACGGGGCCGACCATGATGCGACGCGACTTGCGGCGCGGGTGCAGCGGCGACTCGCTGGTCAGCTCGACCGGGTCGCCGGTTTTGCGGAACGGCTTGCTGACGGGCGGCTGAAGACTTGCGGCTTCGGTATTCGAAGGATTCATGTTCTGGTCTGTTCCCTACGTGGCATAGTTACGGGCCGGCGGCAACCGCACGGCCCGTATTCGCGATATCGACTACTGCTTGTTTATCAGATCGTCCGCACGATGGCGGGCTTCCAGCTCGAGTTGGCTCATTTCCTCCACGGATTCGAACAGCGGGGCGCCGCGCAGCTCGGCATCCATCTCGTCGAGCACCTCCTTGACGGTGTCGACGATGCCGAGGTACGGCAGCCGATGCTCGAGGAACGCGTGCACGGCCTGTTCGTTGGCCGCGTTGAGCACCGCCGTATGCTTTTCGGACGCCTTGAGGCAGTGGCGGGCCAGCGAGACGGCCGGGAACGCCTCGTCGTCCAGCGGCTCGAACGTCCAGCTGGCGGCCTTCGTCCAGTCGCAGGCGGCCGCGACGTTGTCGAGACGGTCCGGCGCGGACAGGCCGAGCGCGATCGGCAGACGCATATCCGGCGGCGACGCCTGGCAGATCGTCGCGCCGTCGCAGAACTCGACCATCGAATGCACGATGGACTGCGGATGCACGGTCACGTCGATGCGGTCCGGCGTGATGTCGAACAGTCGGCTCGCCTCGATGACCTCGAGGCCCTTGTTCATCAGCGTGGACGAGTTGATGGTGACGACCGGTCCCATGTGCCAAGTCGGGTGGTTGAGCGCCTGTTCGGGCGTGATGCCGGTCATGTCGGAGCGTTTCCAGCCTCGGAACGGGCCGCCTGACGCGGTGACGACGAGCTTGCTGACCTCGCCGTGCGTGCCGGCGCGCAGCGACTGCCAGATCGCGGAATGTTCGGAATCGACCGGGTTGATCTGGTTGTCGCGCGTCTGCGAGCTGAACAGCAGATGGCCTCCGGCGACGACCGATTCCTTGTTCGCCAGCGCGAGCTGCGAGCCGGCCTTGAGCGCCGCGATCGACGGTTCGAGGCCGATCGAGCCGGTGATGCCGTTGAGCACCACGCCCGCGCCGCATCCGGCGAGTCCGATGACCGCGTCGAATCCGGCCTGCACGCTCGTGTAGGTGGCTCCGAGCCGGTCCAGCGCCTCGCGCAGCGGCTTGGCCGCGTTCTTGTCGGATACGGCGACCTGCGGCACATGGAACGTCGCGGCCTGCTGTGCCAGCAGCTCCACGTGGGAGCCGCCCGCGGCGAGGCCGGTGACGGCGAACCGTTCCGGGTGACGGGAGATGACGTCCAAGCCTTGGGTGCCGATGGACCCGGTGGAACCGAGAATGACGACCGATACCTGTTGCTTCACTGTGCGTTCCTCTGTTGGTTGGTGAGGGGTTGCGAAAGTCGTGGATGATGCCTTACTGCCAGTCACTGCTTGTCGTCGTCGCCGTACAGCGACGGGAACGACAGGTCGGGGATGTCCGTGTCGGTCTGCGGGAAGATCGACGGGAACACCGTGGTGCTCGTGTCCTTCGGCTGCACGGGCTGCACGACCGGCGGCTGCTTGGCCGGTGCGGCTGCCGGAGTGGGCTCGGACTGCGCCGGTGCGACGGGAGCCGGCTGGGTGGCGGCATGCGCGTGATGGCGGCTGACCGGCTGTTCGGGAGCGAACGATGGCGGCACGTCGGAACCTGCGTGTGCGGCGGTCTGATCGGCCGCAGGAGAGGACGACTGTGCCGGTGCCGTGGCGGTCGGCGTTGCGGGAGCCGGCTGGAACGGCTCGACCTGCTGCGGTGCCGACTGGCTGACGCGGCCGCGCGATGCGGTATGCACCGGCTTGGATGCGGGCGCGAACGACGCCGGCATGTCCGACGGTGCCGGCGCGGCGGCCGGCTGCGGCGCGGGCTGCGATGCGCCGGTCGGTTCCGCCGGGGAGGGCGCGGCGGCGGCCGGCTTGTGCGAGACCGGTTCCGGTTCCGCATGGGTTGCACCGACGGTGACTTCCGGCACGCTCGGCGTGGTCAGGCTCGGCATGTGCGGCTGGAAAATGCTTGGCGCATCGGCCTTCTCCTGCGTGCTTTCGGCCAGATGGGCGAGTTCGGCAAGCGACGGATCGGCGTTGCGCAGGAAGTCGGCGGACACATTCGTGCCATTGTCCGCCGGCTGGCTTGCGGGAGCCGGGACCGGGGCCGCCTCATGCGTCGCGCTCTCGGACGGCTCGGCCGATGCCGCCGGCGAGACCGGAGCGGCGGGAACCGCGGGCTGCGGTGCGGGTGCCGCGACTGCGGCGACCGGCGCGGCAAAGATCGCCTGCTCCGCCTTGTGCAGCGCGTCGAAGGATTCGCTGGATGACGCGCCTTCCGAAGGCTGTTCATCGGATGCCGACGATGCGGCCGCCGCCGGCGCTGCCGTGCTCGCGGCCGGGAACAGCGGAGCGACCGCGGCGGCCGGCTGTGCCGCAGCGGCGGACGGTTCGGATGACGAATCGGCGTTGCCGCCGTTCATCAGATCGGACACGCGATCGAACGATTCGAGTCGGCTGAGCAGCTGGACGCACGCGTTCAGATAGTAGTCGACCTGCCGTTCGTCGTATCCGCGCGCGCCCTTGCGCTGCGTGAAGATCGCGTTGCTCACCGACGCCGCGGTCACGTTCGCCAGTTCGGCGGCCGCGGCCTTGTCGGCACCGTCTACACCCAACTCGGCCGCGGCCTTGTCGATGATGTCGTCGATCAGCTGGTCGACCTGCTTGCGATCATATGACGGCTGCTTCTTCTTGCCGTCCTGAAAACGCGCGCGTTCGGCGCGATCCGCATGCTGGGCGATCTGACGATACAGCTGTTCGGTCTGCGCGCGCCACGCGACGCGGCCCTGATCGGAGATCTGCGCGGCGGTCTGCTTGTCCACGACGGCACGTTCGAGCCGCGACAATGCGGCGTCGACCTGCGCGATATCGTAGCCGCCCTTGGCCAGATCGAAGGAAACGTCTTGGATATCCTTCTGCGTCAGCGTCTGCTCGTCGCTTTCGTACAGCGCATGGGCGCGGTTCAGGAACGCGTCGACCTGCCCGGTGTCGTATCCCAACTTACGATTCGAGGCACGGGCAATAGACGACCCACCGCGTTCCGCTTCAGCTTCCTGCGCCATCGGATATCAACCTCCTCACGGATAACATGCTCTGCATGCAACTGTACGTTGCGCTTGAGACGCCGCACCACACGCCTTGCATCCCAGCGCCGGACGCCCGGCTGGACCACGCCGTGTCGCGCGGTCCAGCCGCATGATACAGTAGTGCAACGCGGGCGATTAGCTCAGTCGGCTAGAGCGCCACCTTTACACGGTGGATGTCGGGGGTTCGAGCCCCTCATCGCCCACACTCGCAAGGCCTTGGAATCATGAAGTTTCCGAGGCCTTCGTCATACGGAACCCAGAACTGTGGGCACTTCTTGGGCACGCAACAGGCTCATGCGGCCGCATACAAGAAGTGGAGACGGTCTTGCGGTCGTCTCCACATGATGTCCGAAGTCTGTCAGCGGCCCTTGCCGAAGGCGCGCAGATGGATGCCGTTCCAGTCCTTGCTGATGGTCAGCGGCGTGGCGGCGTTCATGCCGGCGGTCTTCGCCGCGGACTGCACGGTGCTGGAGCTTGCCGCGCCCGGGCGTCCCGGCTTGGGGGTGAGCACCCACAGCGGGCCATCATCGCCGAGCACCGCGTAGGCATCCACGATCGTGTCGGACAGCTCGTCTTCGTCGTCGCCGTCGCGCCACCAGATGATCACGCCGTCCACGGCGGAATCGTAATCCTCGTCGACCAGATCCTCACCGGTCAGGTCTTCGATCTTGGCGCGGATCGAATCGTCCACGTCCTCGTCCCACATCCACTCCTGGACAATGTCGCCCTTGTGGAAACCGAACTCTTCAGCGTTATCAGATGCCGTTTGATTCACGGGACATACATTAGCAAACCTCGGGGAACAGCCACGTTAACACGCGCGGCGCGTCTCACCAAACGGTCATGCGACGCGGCCCGACACGCGGCCGGACGCATCCGATCGCACCGCGTCCCGGACGGTCATCGGCACCATCTGACCGACATGATCAGGCGGTGCAGTGCGGCAGGGACTCCCCCTTGCCGTCACCGATCGCGACCAGCGCCTGATACGCCTCGTCGAGCGTCGCGACCTTCACGTCGCGCAGGCCGTCCGGCACATGGCCGACGACCTCGTCGCAGTTCGATTCCGGGGCGAGGAACCACGTCGCGCCGTCCCGTTTCGCGCCGATCATCTTGAGCCGGATGCCGCCGATCGCGCCGACCTTGCCGTTCTTCGCCATCGTGCCGGTGCCGGCGATCGTCTTGCCGCCGGTCTCATCCGCTTCGGTGAGCTTGTCGATCAGACCGAGCGAGTACATCATGCCCGCGGACGGGCCGCCGATGTCGTCGACATGCATGGTGACCTTCACGCCGCTCGTGTCGATGCCGAGCGTCTGCTTCGCGTACGCGAGCGCCGCCGCGGTCGCCGATCCTTGCGAGGAGGTCATCTCCTTCTCGCTTTCCTTCTGGTATTCCTCCGCGCTCTGGCCGACCGGCACGACGGCCTCCTGCGGCATGACGGTCTGCTGCGGGTCGAGCCACGCCCATACGGTTTGCGCGTTGGTGACCGGATAGCCGGGCACGCCGGACGCGTTGACGGTGACGAGCAGCAGCTTGCCGGTGTCCTGGTGCGTGTCGGCTCCGGTGACGGTGATGATGGTCTTGCCGCCGGTCTTGCCGAGCACGTCGGCGGTGGGGCCGGGGCCTTCGACCGCGTATGCGCTGGGCAGACACAGCACGATGGCCGACAGCAGCACGGCGAGCGCGCCGCAATAGCGGCGGGCCGGCACATAGACGCCGATGCCGTAATAGTTCTTGACGAGCGCGATCGTACGACGAATCCCGTGTCGCTTCGGATCGCGTCGTGTGCTCTGCCGGGAACCGGACGCGGACTCGGACTCCGGGTCGGACTCATCCGGCTGCCGGGTCTGCGTCGCGTTCTCCTCCACGGCTTCCTGCGTGGCGTCCGGGAATATGCCTTCGGCGTGAGACTGGCGTTTCGTGTGCATGTTCGGCATACCTCCAATACTATGGAACCAACCGACGTTAACACATGAAGCGGGGAACGGACTATGGACGAGAACGCAATCCACCAGTGGCTGATCGAATGTTTCGGCCCGATCCAGGGCGAGATGGCCTTCAAGCAGCTCAATGACCTGCCTGACGCGATCAAGGACCAGCTCATGAGCCAGGACCCGTCGAAGCTGCCCAAGCCGAGCGAGGTGCAGGCGCTGATGCAGGCGTTCACTGCGGGCGGGCTGAACACGCCGAGCGAGATGCAGCAGACGGTGGCCGAGGGGCCGATCAACGTGAAGCTGGCGAAGTCGATCGCGCTGCAGCAGGCGAACGGCGAGGGTTCGCTGTCGACGGTGAGCGCGGAGGCGGGCGCCGCGGCGCGTCGTGCGATGAGCGAGGCGAACCTGTGGCTGGACACGGCGTGCGAGATGAATCCGGTGGCCGGCGAGCCCGAGGTGATGACCCGTGCCGGCTGGGTTGAGGAGACGATCGACGCGTGGGCGAAGTTCGCGGCGCCGGTGGCCGAGTCGATGAACGAGGCGCTGGCCTCGGTGATTTCGGAGCGCCTGGGCGACGCGTTCGACGGCGGCGAGATCGCGGGCGTGTTCGCCGGCCCGGTGTCGATTCCGATTCCCGACGGCATGAAGAACCCGGCTCAGCTGATGCGGCTGCTGGGCAACACGTCGTTCGCGATGCAGCTGGGGCATGCGGCGGGTGATCTGTCTCACGAGGTGCATGGCAGTTTCGACCAGGGCATCGCGCTGCTGGCCAATCCCGCTGGTGGCCTGATTGTGCAGAACGTCGAGGAGTATGCGAAGTCGCTGGATATTCCGGTTGGGGAGGTCATGTCGTTCCTTGCGCTGCGCGAGATGGCGCATGCGCGCCTGTTCTCGTCGGTGCCGTGGCTGATGCCGCGGTTCGAGGCGCTGATCGGCAAGTACGCGCGTGGCGTGGACATCGATCTGGACGCGATGGAGGAGCAGCTGCGTGAGGCGAGTTCGATGGACCCGGAGGCGATCTCCGGCGCGGTGAACCTGACGAAGGTGGGCATTGCGGACACGCCCGAGCAGCAGGAGGCGAAGGCGTCGCTGGAGACGCTGCTCGCGCTGGTCGAAGGCTGGGTGGATTGCGTGGTCTGGCGTGCCGGCATGGCGCATATTCCGCATATCGAGCAGTTGCGTGAGATGATTCGCCGTGAGCGGGCGGTCGGCGGTCCGGCCGAGCGGACGTTCGAATCGCTGCTCGGATTGGAGCTGCGTCCCAAGCGCATGCGCGAAGCGGCGGCTCTCTGGGAGCAGATCGGTGCGACGGACGGTCCCGAGGCCCGCGATGCGAAGTGGGGTCATCCGGATATGCTGCCGGCGTTGCCGGGCGACCAGCCGGCCAACGGCGGCGCCGATGCCGCTGACGGCAGCAATGGCGAGGGGGCGTCCGCTCAACCGAACGGTTCGGGCGATGGCTCCGATGCGATTGATTGGGATGCCGAGCTGAGCAAGCTCCTCGACGAGGATTCCGGTGATGACCCGTCCGGCGATGCCGGCGACACCCCGGATGACGCGCAATAAGTGGGTGTTCCCGGACGCAATAATCGGTAAGTGGGTGTTTGCCTACCACGAAAACCTTAATTTGGCGGTTTTCGTGGTAGGCAAACACCCACTTGTTTGTTCATGGTACGGATTCGCCCACTTATGAGGTTTCTTCGTGGTAGGTGATCGCCCACTTATGATTCGTCCGTCCGTAAACGCCCACTTATCACGCTCCTTCGTGGTAGGCAAACACCCACTTACGGTTCAATGGTCCGCAAACATCCACGTGCCACGCTCCCCTCATGGTAGGTAAACACCCACTGGTTCGAGATAACGGCATCACGCTTCGCGTGATACTGCGTTATCGGCGGCCTGACGGCCGCAGTACCCCACCCGGCGCTACGCGCCACCCTCCCCTGAGAGGGGAGGGAAAAGGGCTGGAGGCATATTCATCGACCCGCAGACTAGTTCCCTTCCACACAGGGGAGGGAAAACTAGGGTCTGTCCTTATCCAACAGATTCAGCCGCTCTCCTTGGACGAAAGGGCAAGAAAACACTGCAGATCGTTTTAAGAGTTTTCAGTTTTCCCTCCCATCTCAGAGGAGTGGTAGTCTCGTTGGCACCCCGCGCCGGCTTTCCTCAGCTTTCCTTCCCTTTCAGAGGCCTCGTCGGCGAGACCTGGACCGCCTTTCCTAGGTCACCCTCCCCTGTTAGGGGAGGGTGACCTAACGTGGCGAAGACCGCGGACCCGTCCAACGATTCCCTCCCCTTTCAGGGGAGGGTGGCCGGCGAAAGCCGGACGGGTTGGGGTACCGCGGCCGTCAGGCCGCCAGTAACGCAGTATCGCGCGAAGCGCGATCCCCCTTCCCCCTCCCGAATCAGGATAAAAACCTGCTCGGCGTGCGCGCCCGGCCCGGCAGGGTCGGGTCTTTGGCCCGGGCGTAGGACATGTGCAGGCTGTCCTCGGCACGGGTGACGGCCACATAGGTCAGCCGCCGCTCCTCCTCCAACGCCGCGTCGTCGGAGGGCGAGCCGAACGGCAGCAACCCCTCCGAACATCCCACCACGAACACGTGCTTGAACTCCAGACCCTTGGACGCGTGGATCGTGGAGATCGTCACCGCGCCGGCCTGCGCCGCACTGTCCGCGCCCAGCGATTCCAGCGCCTCCTGCCGGGCGACCGGGTCCGCACCGCCGACGGCGGAAGCCCCGGACTCCCCCGAACCGGACCATCCGGCATCCCGCCGCACGCGATACCGTAATCCGGCCTCATACAGCGCACGTCCGAACACCGGCTGCTGCGCGTTGATGCGCGTCAGCACCGCGCAATCCGCAGGATCGACGCCGCGCGACACCATCCGCGCGATCCGCGCCGCCACGCCGCGGGCCTCCTCCTCATCCGACCCGTACACCGTATGCGTCACGCGCGCACCATCGTCGCGGGCCGACGTCAATCGCAGATAATCCGCGCGGTTCGGCGACTTGGCAAGCACGCGATTCGCATAGCCGACGATCTGCGGCGTGGAACGATAATCGGTATTCAGATTCACGTCGGCGGCGAGCGGCCCGAACTGGTCCGCGAACGACAGCAGGTCGTAGCTGCTCGCGCCGGCGAACGAGTAGATCGTCTGCGCGGGGTCCCCCACCACGCACACGTTGCGGTTGGCCGGCTCCGATCCGGACGACCGGCCGCCGCCCTGAGAACCCATGCCGAGCCACAGCATCATCAGCCGGTGCTGCAACGGGGAAACATCCTGGTATTCGTCCACGGTCAGCCAGCGCACCGACCGGCGGATCGTCGCGGCCGCATCCTCGAACTCGTCCAGCACATGGCAGGCGACGAGCAGAATGTCATCGAAATCGATCAGTCCTTGCGCGGTCTTCTCCTGCTCGTAGCAGTCGTACACATCCTCGAACTGCTGCGATTCCAGCCCGGCCGGCGGGCGACGGTGCACGGCCGCGCACACACGCGGGTAGTCGCCGGGCGCGATCATCGACACCTTCGCCCAGTTGATCTCCGCGTGCACGTCGCGCACCGTGAGCCGGTCGACATCCAGCCCGGCACCGCACACGCGCTGCAACGCGGTCGCGACGATGCGCTCCGGCTCCCCATCGTTCGCCACATGCGGGAACGGCCCGTCGCACACGTCCTCCCACACGCCGCGCAACTGCTGCAACGCAGCCGAATGGAACGTGGCCGCCCTGACCTCCTCCACGCCGAGCCGGCGCAATCGGGAGCGCATCTCCGTGGCGGCCTTCACCGAGAACGTGACGGCGAGCGCGCCTGACGGATTCCATTCGCCGCTGGCGCACGCGTAGGCGATGCGCCGCGTGATCGTGCGCGTCTTGCCGGCTCCGGCGCCCGCGATGATGCGCACCGGACCGTTCACGGTGGTCGCCGCCGTGCGTTGCGCGTCGTCCAGTCCTTCGAGGATTGCGTCTGCCGATGTCATGCGTCCCATTGTGGCAGCCGCGATGCCCGCGGACTCCGCCGCGCGTGTTCCGGCATGTTCCACGATGTGTTTCACGCGGACCGTACGAAGATATGTCACGGATGGCGGCAAAACGCCGTGTGCGTCACGGTATGTATTAGGGTGTAACTGTGAGTGAACGAAGCAAATTCCAGTTGGCGGCCCTCGCCTGTGCGGCCATGCCGAGCATCACCGTTGCCGGAGTGCGCGACGCGGGTCCGTCGAATACGCCGGATTCGGCCGCGGGCATCGATCAGGCGATCGTGTTGGACGCGACCGGCCGACAGTACGATGTGTTCGCATCCAGCACCGACGCGGGACGCAAACGGTTGCAGGGGCGCGTGCGCGCGGCCCGTACGCTGGCCGAGTCGCGTGAGCCGGGCGGACTGGGGTTCGGACTCGATCAGGTCGCCGCGTTCCAGGACGGCACCGACGGCAAGGGATCGACGGGACTGACCGCGGTGATGGTCATCAACCATCTGGACGGCGTGGCCCGCAATCTCGATCTGCTGACGTTGGACGACTGTTCGGCGATGGGCACGGCGATCGGCGCGATCCACCGGCTTCCCGCGGCTTTGGTGCAGCCGGGCGGCTATCCGGTGTTCGGCACCGCGCAGATTCACGCGCAGCTGACCGGCTGGATCAAGCGGCTGCGTTCGGCCGGCCATATTCCGCCGGAGATCACGTCGAGTTGGGCGCGGATCATCGACACGGAAGGACTGTGGGCGTTCGGCACCTGTTTCGTGCACGGTGGTTTCGTGGACGGCGACGTGCTGTATTCGGGGTCGACGATCACGGCGGTCACGAACTGGCAGGGCATGCAGGTGAATGATCCGGCGCGTGACTTGGCGTGGATCTTCGCCAAGTTGGATGAGGAGCATCGCAATGCGGTGCTGGCTGCATACGGTCGCATGATGGGGTCGCGGTTGGATGATCTGATCATGCTGCGCGCCAACCTGTGGCTGCAGATGGAGCAGGTGGGCGATTTCATTCAGGCGTTGAACCGGGCCGACAACGTGAAGATCATGCAGTTCAAGGCGCAGGTGGACCGTCTGGCCCATCAGTTGGGTCTGGCGACGCAGAAGAGCCAGTCGGCTCCCGTCACGCCGGCGCCGATGAGCGCGACGGCCGCAGCGGCCGGATTGGGCGGCGCGAACGGATCGAACGCGAGCCGGTCGAACAGTATGGGCGACAGTCAGTCGCCGTCGACGATCACCGTGGGTACGCTGCTGCACGAAAGCGAACGACGACTCGCACAGGCCGCGGCGCAGGCCAAGGCTCAGCAGGCGGCGCAACAGGCCGCACAACAGCATCGTGCGAACGTTGTCGATTCCGACGCGACCGGTGACATGGACCGCACCGGTTCGGCGTCCGTCAATGCGGTCAACGCGGTCGGTTCGTACGCCGCGCAGTCCGACCCGGATTCGACCGAGGACAGCACGCCGGCCTCGACGCCGCAGGCGCATCAGGCGCATACGAGCCAGGCACCTACGTCATGGTCGCCGTCGAGCACGCCGACCCAGGCGATCAGCCCGACCGAGGCCCACGCGATGTTCGCGGCATCCGCGCAACCGTCCGAAACTGCAATGCCGGTCGAGTCGCCCGCACCGGTGGCGGACGACGAACCCAAGGACCAGCTGATGGACGCGCAGCCTTACGCCTACCGTTCCCAGCCGTATCAGGACCGGCTGCACGCCGATCATGCCGCCGCGGCGCAGGATCAGGATGCGCAGACCGTGCTGATTCCGCTGCTCGAGCAGGAGGAGCGCGCGTTGCGTGACGCGCAGCTCGGACTGGCCTCGCGCACCGGCATCACGCAGGCCGTGGCCCACGGCACGGCTCAGGCATCGACGACGTCAACCGGTACCGGTGCGACTCCTGCCGTCTCCGCAACCGATGACTCCGACGGTACAGCCGGCGTCGCGGCGGCGAATGACGATAACGACGACACCGGCGAGACCACGCCGAAAGCGTAACCCGCACGGCGCGGTCGTCCGATTGGCACAATAAGCATCATAGGTCGTCCGCACATGGCCGCACCGCCGGCCAGCGCACATCCACCAACCATAAGGAGCAATCATGGATATCGAACTGGGCATCCGCAACGTGGCGCGCACCGTCACGTTCAGCACCGAGCAGAGCGCCGAGGAAGTCAACGCGGTGATCGGCAAGGCCGTCAGCGAGCATCAGACCATCGAACTGACCGACGACAAGGGCCGCCACATCGTGGTTCCCGCCGACGCGCTCGGCTACGCGATCATCGGTTCGGAAACCAAGCACGCCGTCGGCTTCGGCGCCCTGTGATCCGCTGAGGATCGGGCATATCGCGCAACGTTGCGGAATCGCACGTTGCGCGATGCTGTACTATCGGCGGCCTACGGCCGCAGACGCTCCCTCAGTCAGCTTCGCTGACAGCTCCCTCAACCGAGGGAGCCAAGGCTACCGCCAGCGTCAACAGCCTTCGGCTGGCTGTGTTGTTAGCTCGCTACCGCTCGCTTCTCGTCTAAAAATGCCTCTGACGTTTCTTTACTTTTCGACTTAGCAAAAGGGAGTCAGGCTGCAACAACGCGGCTCTAAGATTGTTGCAATGGCTATTGCCGAACGCAGCAAGTTACAGATATAAAGCCTCGGCTCCCTCGGCTGAGGGAGCGTCGCGGCACGCCAGTGCCGCCAACCAAAACAGCATCGCGCAACGCGCGATTCCAACGTGGGAGCCGCGCCGACGCGGCTCCCACCCCAACTCCTCACCGCCACAGCGGAATCGCGCCGCGGCGGACGATTTCGGCCACGGTGGCCTCGTCGGTGAGGTTCTCCCCCAGCGTGTTCGGCTTGCCTTTGCCGTGCCAGTCGGAACCACCCGTCACCAACAGCCCATACCGATGCGCAATCGTCAGCAACCGTTCGCGCTGCTCGGGCGGATTGCCACGGTGCCACACTTCCAGCCCGTCCAATCCCTCCGAGACCAGCCGTTCGATCTGCGCGTCCGACAGCAGTCGCCGGTTGCGGCTCAGATCGCCCGGATGCGCGATGACCGTCACGCCGCCGGCCTCGCCCACGGCACGTACCACCTCGTGCGTCGTCGGCGACGGCGTCGGAATATAGTACTTGCTCGACGAACTGACCACGTCCGCGAACGCGTCGGAACGGGTCGGATACACGCCGGCCGCCACGAGCGCATCCGCGATATGCGGCCGGCCGATCGTCGTCTTCTCCCCCTCACGCACCTGTTCGAGCACGCTGCCCCACGTGATCGGATAATCCGCGGACAGCAGTTCGACCATGCGACGCACGCGCTTAAGACGCGCCGCCCGCGTCGCCTCGAACAGTTCGCAGATATGCCGGCTGCGCGGATCGTACTGGAACGCGAGCATGTGCACGGAGATTCCCTCGTCGTCGGCGGTGATCTCCGTGCCGCGCAGCAACGGCAGCCCGCAGCGCGACGACGCGTCCTCGGCCGCATGCCATCCCGCGGTCGTGTCGTGGTCGGAAATGCCCACGCCGGCCAGTCCAAGTTCCTTGGCTTGCGTCACCAGCGTGGCCGGCGTTTCCGTGCCGTCGGAAAACACCGTATGGCAGTGGATGTCCCAGCCCGTGCGCGGCGGTTCGGTAGGAATGTCGATGCGAGTCATACGACCATCGTAATCTGAACTCAGTCATCGGCATGCCATATGACATGCCGAACGTATGCGGAAGGGGAACCTGACATGACAACCGAACAGGCCAGCGACACGACGATCAGCGAAACGGCGGACGCCGCCGATCAGCCGCGCGGCTGGCGACACGCCGCGACATGGACGTATCTGATCATGCTGATCGCCTCGGCGGTCGCGCTGGTCGTCTCGTTCGTGCTGTCGGCGGAAACGCTCAAGCTCGCGCGCAATCCCAACCAGATCCTCGACTGCGACATCAACAGCGTGCTTTCCTGCTCGACCGTCGCGCAGTCGTGGCAGTCGGAGATCATCAAGTTCGGCGGATTGAGCTATCCGAACGCGTTCTTCGGCATCGCGGCGGAATCCGTGTTCGTCACGATCGCGGTGATCGGTCTGACGCGCGTGGCGGTGCCGCGCTGGTTCGCGACCTGCACGTGGCTGGGCGGGCTTGCCGCGATCGCCTACTCGTATTGGCTGACCACGCAGTCGCTGTTCGTGATCAACGCGCTGTGCCCGTGGTGCCTGGCGCTCATGTTCTCCACGACGATCCAGTTCATGGCGTTGAGCCACGCGACCGTCACCGTGCAGGGATTGCCGGCGCGTTCGCGCGGATTGCGCACGTATTACCGGCTCAACTATGATCTGATGGTCGACGTGATCTGGATCATCGCGATCGTCGTGCTGATTTTGGTCAAGGACGGCGCGGCGATCTTCTGAGTGCAGGAAGGCGGAATCGCGCGTTGCGCGATGCTGTGTTGGTAGCGGCCTGTCGGCCGCGTACCCCAGCCCGGCCGGCCTGTGCCGGCCACCCTCCCCTGAAAGGGGAGGGAAATCACGATGAACGGTGTCTGCTACGCGGCAACGGCAGCATCGCGGCCGACATACCCACCACCTTTCCCTCCCCTTTCAGGGGAGGGTGTCTTTTTAGGATCAGAAACCGGTTCTACACTAACCTTTCCCTCCCCTCTTAGGGGAGGGTGGCCGGCGCAGGCCGGCCGGGCTGGGGTACTTGCGGCGGCACTAGCCGCCGCTAAAAAACAGCATCGTACGCAAGTACGACCCCACTATTCCACCGGCCGCCCCGCCCAGCAACGAAACGACGCCCTGACGCCGTGCGGTATCAAGACGCACCGAGGGAAGACGCACTGCAGCGCGTCGACCGAGGAGCAACACCACCACCCCGAACCGAACAACGCGATGATGCGTGCGCAGGCCGCCGTCCGAGGCCGAAGGCGTGCTTCGCACGTCGAGCGCCGAGGAAAGGCGGCATACGCTCCATCATCGCCTAGGAACGAAAACGGCACGATGATGCGTGCGGTATCAAGGCGCACCGAGGGAAGGCGCACTCCAGTGCGTCGACCGAGGAGCAACACCGCCGCCACCCCGAATCGAACAACGCGATGATGCGTGCGGAGGCCGCCGTCCGAGGCCGAAGGCGTGCTTCGCATGTCGAGCGCCGAGGAAAGGCGGCATACGCTCCATCATCGCGTTGTTCGTTACCATTCGTGGCGTTGGTAGGCAATCCTGGTGGTGTCGGTGGGACGGTCGAGGAGCTGGATGAGGCCGCAGCGGGCGAAGCCGCTGGTTTCCAAAACGTGCTGCATGGCCTTGTTGTTGGGGTGGGTGTCGGCGCGCACGTTGCCGTAGTGTTTCAGGGCCCAGCGGATGCAGTCGCGGGCGGCGTGTTTGACGAGGCCGGACGAGGCGATGCGGTGGATGGTCACGTAGGTGTCGTCGTCGAGCCATGCGCCGTCGATGTGCGCGTAGGTCGGGTCTTCGCCGGGGCACAATGCGAACTGCGCGAGGATGCGTTCGTGGCCGTTCGCCGTATCGACGAACAGCATGGTGCGTCCGTGCGCGATGTCGTCGCGCACGACTTCCTCGCGCGGGAACGTGGTGCCCCACTGGGTCGGGTTGCCGTTGCGGGCCATGAGTTCGCGCGCGTGGGCGTAGATCTTCTGCATCTGCGGAAAATCATGCATGGTCGCATGCCGGAACCGCCGGGACGACGTGACGGATGACGCTTCGGAACCCACAACTCACCTCATGCTCGAACGGAACGTAACTGAGCCGATAGGCTACCACGTCTGCGGCACAATCGGCGACGTTCACGACATCACTGTTCGATATGCAAACACCGGTCCCCGCATCACTCCGTCAAACCGCACGCGGAGCGTGACTGGGAGCGGGCGCGCCCAGTCACGCACACCATCAAAAACGTTGAAAATTCAACACTTTCACGGTATTCGCAACATGGGGAAAACGCTCCCGGTCACGCTCCGGGTCACGAAGGCGGGCTCAGTGGGTGGCGATTTCGTCGACCTTGGTGACGTGTCCGCCGAACTGGGCGCGCAGGGCCGTCACGACGCGCAGGATGTCGTCGGCCGCGCCGCGCGAATCCTGACGCTGCCACAGGGCCGCGGCGGTGGTCGGCGTGGGCACGCCGAGTTCGAGCGCCGCCTCGACCATCCACTTGGCTTCGCCGGACTCGTTGGCGACCGGCGGTACGTTGTGCAGCGTCGGATCATCCTTGGTCGCGTTCTCGAACAGGTCGAGCAGCCAGCTGGCGACGACCGAGCCGGAGCGCCACGAGGCCATCGTCTTGGCCGGGTCGGTCACGTATTCGCTGCGCATCATCGTGGCGAAGCCTTCGCCGAACGCCTGCATCATGCCGTATTCGATGCCGTTGTGCACCATCTTGGCGAAGTGGCCGCCGCCGACCGGGCCGGCGTGCACGAGGCCGTACTCGCCTTCCGGCTTCAGGGTCTCGAAGATCGGCAGCACGGTGGCGTAGTCTTCGGCCGAACCGCCGACCATGAGCGCGTAGCCGCGTTCCGCTCCCCACACGCCGCCGGAAACACCGCAGTCGAGGAAGCCGATGCCGCGCTGGGCGAGCGTGGCCGCATGCTCGCGATCCTCGGTGTACTTGGAGTTGCCGCCGTCCACGACGATGTCACCCGGTTCGAGCAGCTCGCCGAGCTTGGCGATCGTGGATTCGGTGGGCACGCCGGCCGGCACCATGACCCACACGACGCGCGGGGTCTTGAGCGCGCCGACGAGCGCCTCGAGCGAGTCGACGTCGCGGCCGGAGTCGGGGTTCATGTCGAAGCCGACGATCTCATGGCCGCCTTCGCGCAGCCGCTTGACCATGTTGCCGCCCATGCGGCCGAGGCCGATCATTCCCATTTGCATGATGGTTGCACCTTCCTTGGTGTGTTTGGTGTGGTTGATGTTGGTTGGGTAAGTCTTGACGAACGGCCACGCGGTCCGGTTCGCGGCCCGCTCTTACAGTCCGAGCGCGGCGACCACCGCGGCGGCCTCCTGGTCGGGGCTGGTGCCGTGGCCGATCTCGACGTCGATGTGCACTTCGTCCGCGCCCGGCTCCTCGAGGATGTCGAACTGGGACTGGAGCATGTCGGTCTTCATGAAGTGGCCCTTGCGGCCGGACATGCGCGCCAGCACCTCGTCGTACGTGCCCTTCATGTACACGAACACGACGCCCTTGCGGCGCAGGCGGTCGCGGTAGATCTTCTTCAGGGCCGAGCAGGTGACGACGGCCGGCTCGCCCGCGGCCACGCGCTGGTCGATCCATGCGGCGAGCGCGTCGAGCCACGGCCAGCGGTCCTCGTCGGTCAGCGGGTGGCCGGCGGCCATCTTCTCGATGTTGGCCTTCGGGTGGAAGTCGTCGGCTTCAGCGTACTTGACGCCCAGCTCGGCGGCGAGATGCTCGGCGACGGTGGTCTTGCCGCATCCGCACACGCCCATGATGATGGCGATCGGCTTGCAGTCGTTGAAATAGCCGTCCGGCACGGTGTTCGCGGAGATGATGTCGGGAATGGTCGTCGCGTTCGTCTTGTTCGTAGTCGTCGCCTCGTCGCTATTCATACTGCGTTTCCTTCTATCGATATCAAATCGTATGACTTTACACAGTCACACAACTCTTTCGTATGTCGTAATTAAATATACAACATAGAAATGGAATACGCAACACAACACGACACCAAAGTTCGGAATATGTATGCCATATCACGAATCGTATGCCATACTTGTCTTATGTCTGTTGTGAATTTTGCCGATAATTCTTCGGCCACTCCCGCGTTCGACCTCGCATCCGGCACCGACGCCGCGACGGCGAGCGAACGCACCGCCGACCGCCCGCTGCACGACCAACTGCTCGACGAGTGGGGAAAGGCGATCGTCAACGGCGACATCGCGGTCGGCGAGCGTCTGCCCGAACCGTCGATGAACGGCGAGGCCAGCCCGTCGCGCACCGTGACGCGCGAGGCGACGCGCGTGCTCGAATCGATGGGACTGGTGAGCGTCAAACGCAAGATCGGCGCGACCGTCAACCCGATCAACCTGTGGAACATGTTCGACCCGCAGGTCATCCGCTGGCGGCTCGACGGCCCGCACCGCCAACAGGCCATGCACGAGCTGTTCCAGCTGCGCGCCGCGGTCGAGCCGATCGCCGCGCGGCTCGCCGCCGCGAACGCCACCACCGAGCATTGGGCGACGCTGACCGAGGCGGCCATCAACATGGTGTCGTATTCGAATCAGGCGGACGGCGCGGAATATCTGGCGGCCGACATGCTGTTCCACCGCACGCTGCTGGAGGCGTCCGGCAACCACATGTTCGCGCGGCTCGGCGACGTGGTTGCCTCGACCCTGCGCGGGCGCACGCAGCATGAGCTGATGCCGAAGGTCGCCAATCAGACCGCCTTGAATCTCCACGTCGAGACGGCGGCGCTGATTCGCAAGGGCGACGGGGCCGGTGCGGAAGCTGCGGTCCGGCACATCGTGGACGAGTCCGACGCGGCGGTCGCCCAACTCGGCGGACGGTGAACGCGGCCGATCATTCGTTTGCGCGCGTGCTGCTGCGGTCAGGCACTAAGGAGTATGCCACTCCGACCGAGTACCGAGTA
Organism: Bifidobacterium sp. LH_230; assembly: GCF_056357555.1. Taxonomy (NCBI): domain Bacteria; kingdom Bacillati; phylum Actinomycetota; class Actinomycetes; order Bifidobacteriales; family Bifidobacteriaceae; genus Bifidobacterium; species Bifidobacterium sp. LH_230. The sequence goes on along the minus strand of NZ_JBKEWJ010000001.1, from coordinate 36,446 downwards.
CATATGTCATTTCGATCGAGCGAAGCGAGCGGAGAAATCTTACGGCGTAATCACTGTAAGATTTCTCCGCTCGCTTCGCTCGGTCGAAATGACATCACGATGACCATGAAGCACCATGCCCATAGTCACGATCAGCAGAACCCCACTCAGACGAGCTTGCGCTCGAACGGGTCGGAGCTGATGCCCTTGGCGAGGATGTCCTTCGCCCATTCCTTCGCGGTGAACAGACTGTGGTCGCGGTAGTTGCCGCAGCTTTCGATCGTCGTGGCCGGCACGTCGTCCCACGTGGCCTGATAGGCGATGAACTCGAGCGACTCCTTGAGCGCCTTCGCCACGTCCTCGGTGGAGTGCGTGCCCCAGGTCAGCAGGTGGAAACCGGTGCGGCAGCCGAACGGCGAGCAGTCGATGTAGCCGGGGATACGCTCGCGCAGCAGCACGGCGATCGTGTGCTCGATCGTGTGCAGGCCGGCGGTCGGGATCGCGTTCTCGTTCGGCTGGACGAGACGCAGGTCATAGTTCGAGATCACGTCGCCGTTCGGGCCGGTCTGCGTGTCGATGTAACGCACGTACGGGGCCTTGACCTTGGTATGATCGAGTTGGAAGCTTTCGACGACTGGCTTGTCCGCCATATTCAGACTCCTTATGTTGAGGATTCATGTCCGCCTTCCATTGTTCCACCATCGGCCTTGCCGTACTGCACGAATCGGGCAAATCGCTTATAGACGTTGCTTATAGGCGGTTGTTTTCCGCATTCCATGTGCCCAGCACTTCGTCGGTTCCATGCCGCGGTTCTGACTAGCTCTCAGTCATTTCGCGACAGCTATCCTGACCGAGGAGCCAAGCAAACAAGAACACGTCGGCTCCTCCAGCACCCCAATAGGGAAATTGTCAGCAAAGCCAAGGAATAAGACACTCAGTTCAATTCAACAGCAGCACGCACCCACTTCCTCTGCTCCCCCCTGATAGGGGGAGCTGTCAGCGAAGCTGACTGAGGGGGTCACCCGGAGTTTGCCCTAAGCAAGCATCCCCGCCCCACTCATTCGCCAGCCCCAAACCCGGCGATCGCCTCCATGAACCGCTCCCCGTACTGCCTGAGCTTGCTCTCCCCCACGCCGTTGACCTCGAGGAACTGCTCGTCGGTGGTCGGCTTGACACGGGCCATGTCGCGCAGGGTCTTGTCGGAGAACACGATATACGGCGGCTTGCCGATCTCCTGCGCGATGTCGCGACGCAGGGCGCGCAGCCGCTGGAACAGCGCCTCGTCGGCCTCGCTGACCGGTTCGAACGAACCAAGTGCGGGCCCGGCCGCCGCACCGCCGAAACGACCACGACTACCGCTGCCCGCAGCACCGGAACGGCTCGACTTCGCCCGTTCCACGCGTTTGATCTCATAATGGAAATCCGGCGCGACCGTCTCCGCGGCCCGCTTGCCGAATCCGACGATCGGCAGTCGGCCTTCGGATACGAACAGGAACCCGTCGGTCGTCATCTGGCTGAGCACATCGCGCACACGAGCCTCGGGCGTCTGTTCCAGTCTTCCGTAACTCGGGCATCGGTCCAGTCCGCGGGCGAGGACGTCCTGCGCGCGCGAACCTCGCAACACGGCGACGATCTTGCCCGAGCCAAGTCCCTGTCGCATCGGGGCGCGTGTCGGCCGGTTCTGATCGTCGTAGTCGTACATCACGTCATGCACGCACCGACTGATCGCCCGCGCGATGTCGGTCACGTCCAGCGTCTCGAACGTGCTGTCGCAATTCGTGCAGCCGCCCTTGCATTTCACGGCCTGCCCGCCGCCGTTCGCGCCGCCGCCAACCGGCGCAGTTTCGCCGAAATAGCGGGTCATGTACGTGTGCAGGCAGTCGGTGGTGCGGCAGTAGCCGATCATGGCGTCGAGCAGACGGCGCTTGTTGGCGCGGTTGATCTCCTGCTCCTCGGGTGTCATGCGATCGTTCTCATAATCGCTGTCGAGCAGACGGCGGCGCGTGACGATGTCCGACTCGTTCCACAGCAGCGTGCAGCGGCTCGGCTCGCCGTCGCGGCCCGCGCGGCCGGCCTCCTGATAATAGGCTTCGATCGATTCGGGCATGTTGTGGTGGATCACGTAGCGCACGTTCGACTTGTCGATGCCCATGCCGAACGCGTTGGTCGCCACCACCACGGGGATGCGGTCAGTGACGAAGTCGCGCTGGGCCTGGTTGCGCGCGTCGGCCGGCATGCCGCCGTGGTAGGCGACGGCGACCGGACCGAGGTTTTCGGAGGCGGAACCGGAACCATCCGTCGGCCCCGCACCGTCCCCGCCCGCCGCGCGCAACGCCGGCACGGCCCGGTTGATCGCGGCGACCAGCTCCTCGGTCGTCTTGCGTGTGGCGCAGTAGACGATGCCGGACTCGTCCGGGTGCGAGGCGATGTAGGATGCCACCCATGCGGCCTTGTGCTTGGTGTCCATGCGGATCACGTCGAAATACAGGTTCTCGCGGTCGAAACCGGTGACGGTGACCTGCGGGGTGCGCAACCCCAGCATGCCGACGATGTCGCGGCGCACGCGCTCGGTGGCGGTGGCGGTGAACGCGGCGACGACCGGCCGGGCGGGCAGGTTGGCGATGAATTCGCCGATGCCGAGGTATGAGGAGCGGAAATCCTGACCCCATTGGGAGACGCAGTGGGCCTCGTCCACGGCGATGAGACTAATGGGTGTGCGGACGGCGAAGTCCCGGAACCGGTCGGTGTCGAGGCGTTCGGGGGCCACGTAGAGGAGCTTCACATCGCCGCGGGCCGCCTGGGCGAGCACCACGCCTTGTTCGTCGGGGCTTTGCGTGGTGTTGATGAACGCGGCGGAGATGCCGGCGTCGGTCAGGGCGTCGACCTGGTCGCGCATGAGGGAGATCAGCGGCGAGATGACCACGGTGATGCCGGGCAGAAGCGTGGCGGGAATCTGATAGCACACGGATTTGCCCGCGCCCGTGGGCATCACGCCGAGCACGTCATGCCCGGCGAGGATCGCCTCAACCAGGCCGGATTGGCCCGGGCGGAACGAATCGTAGCCGAAATACTGTTTGAGCGCCCCCAGCGCCGCCGCATTGTCTGTCATGCCTTCCCAGTGTAGGCGATGGATGGCGCTTCGGGCATGTTGCGGGGGCTTTTCGCAAACCTTGAGGCAGTTTTCACGGCCCGTACGAGTCTTTCTGCAAACCTTGAGGCAGCCACCCAGTCGAGCCACCACGCATTACACCCAATACGAGGGTATGTCGTACGGGTTCGCCGGCCGGCACTGCCTCACAGTTCGAAAAAAGACCCCTGCGCGATGCCGAATCCGCCTCAAGGTTTGGAAAAGACCCCGCTCACCGGCATCAAGGCCAGACGGTTCGACGATCGAGAGGCATTTTTTGATCGCCGCATAGGTCTGTTTGACGATCGAGAGGCTGGTCCTTATAGGCTCCGACGAAGCAACCCGTCTTTGACACGGTACAACACCGCGAAGAGGGCGTTGGCTCCGTCGGCACCTGCCTCTCGATCGTCAAACCGACCTCGACACAAGCCCGTTGTAGCCTCTCGATCGTCAAACAGCTATCGAACCGTCGCCTCAGATCGCCTTGAACGCCTGATCGAGGTCGGTGATCAGGTCGTCGGCATCCTCGATGCCGACCGACAAGCGGATCAGGTTCGCCGGCACCTCGAGCGTGGTGCCCGCCACGGAGGCGTGGGTCATCGCGCCCGGGTGCTCGATGAGCGATTCGACGCCGCCGAGCGATTCGGCGAGCGTGAACACCTGCGTCGCGCCGGCGAAGCGCTTGGCCGCCTCGAAGCCGGCCTTGATCTGCACGGAGATCATGCCGCCGAATCCGCCGTGCATCTGACGGGCCGCGATCTCATGGCCCGGGTGCGATTCGAGGCCCGGGTACCACACGCGTTCCACCTCGGAATGGCCTTCAAGCCACTGCGCGATCTTGAGCGCGTTACGGCTGTGCTGCTTGACGCGCAGATCGAGGGTCTTGAGTCCACGGATGTCCAGCCAGGAGTCGAACGGCGACGGCACCGCGCCGGCCGCGTTCTGCAGGAACGCCACCTTGTCGCGCGTCTCCTCGTCGTTCAGGACCACCGCGCCGCCGACCACGTCGGAGTGGCCGCCGATGTACTTGGTGGTCGAATACACGACCACGTCCGCGCCTTCCTCGAGCGGATGCTGCAGCGCCGGCGAGGCGAACGTGTTGTCGACCGCGACCTTGACGCCATGCTCGTGCGCAAGCGCCGCCACGGCCTTGATGTCGGTGATGTTGAGCAGCGGGTTCGACGGCGTCTCCACCCAGATGTACGCGTACGGCTTGGTCTTGAACGCCGCGGCCACCGCGTCCAGGTCGGTGATGTCGACCACGTCGAGTTCCACGCCCCACGGCACGAACACCTTCGACAGCAGTCGGTAGGTGCCGCCGTACACGTCGTTGCCGAGCAGGATGTTGTCGCCGGGCTTGATGGTCGAACGCAGCAGCACGTCGATCGCGGCGAGGCCGGAGGAGAACGAGAGCGCGTACTTCGCTCCTTCGACGGAGGCGAGCTGCGCGTCGAAGCTGTTGCGGGTCGGGTTGACGGAACGGCTGTAGTCGTAGCCGTTGCGCAGTCCGCCGACGCCGTCCTGCTTGAACGTGGAGGTGGCGTAGATCGGCGTGACGACCGCGCCGGTGGTCGGGTCGGGCTCCTGGCCGGCGTGGATGGCACGGGTGGCGAGCTGGGATGCGGCGAGCGCTTCGGCGTTGGTGGAGATGGTCATGGTCGGTTCCTTTCGAAATGTTCCTCTTGTGAGAGTAGTGGCGTGGTTCGTTTTTTGTGGTGGCGTGGCTATCGGCGTTGCCGATAGCGCGTTATGGTTGCGTCGCGGAACGGTCTGCGCGCGTCCGCTCACAGGTATTGCGCGGCGAGTGCCGGCCGACGGGTCGCCTCGACGATGTCGCCGTAGCCGTGGTCGCGCATCCAATCGTCGTTGAAGATCTTCTCGAGATAGCTGCGGCCGGAGTCGGGCATGAGCACGACGACGAGCTGGTTCTCGTCGAGCTGCTGCTCGCGCGCGTATCGCACGGCTGCGGCCACGGCCATGCCGGATGATCCGCCGACGAGCAGCCCCTCCTCCCCCGCGAGCCGGCGCGTCATGAGGAACGCGTCGTGGTCGTTGACCTTGACGATGGCGTCGGTGATGGTCCGGTCGAACGCCTTCGGGTAGAAGTCCTCGCCGACGCCTTCGATGTCGTACTGGTGCACGTCGTCCATGCTGGGCGCGGAGTAGATCGAGCCTTCCGGGTCCGCGCCGACGACCGTGACCGCGCCGTTCGACGCGTCCTTGAGGTAGCGGCCGGTGCCGGAGATCGTGCCGCCGGTGCCGATGCCGGCCACGAAATGCGTGACCTTGTGATCGGTGGCCTGCCAGATTTCCGGACCGGTGGTGGCGTAGTGGCTGGCCGGGCCGTTCGGGTTGTCGTACTGGTTGGGGCGGAACGCGCCGGGGATGGTGTTGGCGAGCCGTTCGGCGACCTGGTAGTAGGAGCGCGGGTCGTCGGGGCCGGCGTCGGTGGGGGTGACGACGACTTCCGCGCCGTACGCGCGCAGTACGGCGCGCTTGGATTCGCTGACTTTGTCGGGCAGGGTGAAGATGGTGCGGTAGCCGCGCTGCTGTGCGACGAGCGCGAGGCCGACGCCGGTGTTGCCGGATGTCGGTTCGACGATCACGCCGCCGGGCTTGAGTTGCCCGGAGCGTTCGGCCGCGTCGATGATGCGTTCGGCGATGCGGTCCTTGGAGGAGCCGCCGGGGTTCAGATATTCGACTTTGACGGCGATGGTGGCCTTGACGTCGTCGGCGACGTGGTTGAGCTTGACGAGCGGGGTGTTGCCGATGGTTTCGGCGATGGAGTTGTGGACGGTCATGATCGTTTCTCGTTTCTTCTGCGGGGATGTTCTGGTTTTCGCGGTACGGATGGTGGAGAGGTTCTGGCTCACCGGCCGACTTTGCAGATACGAGAAACGGGATCGTTGATTTTCGATGAAATGAGTGATCAGTTGAGCTGATATCGCCTGTGATTGCAGATCGATGATGATATGAGACGATCCGCAACCGATGATGATACGAAACCGCCATGCACAAACACAGGTGGATGATCGAAAAGAATGACCCTATCTCAAGTTATGCGTTGTCAACCGCTCGCCAATGCCCGATACGGGCGGCGCGCTTAGCGGCAACAACAACACAAGAGATTCATCATGCTTACCACCATACCACCCGTCCCAACCCCAGCGTGTCGCCCATCTCACATCCCGGCCCACGCACCACCAGCAGACCCTCGTTTCCCCCGGCAAATCACAGCATATGATGCTGGCGGAGCCTTGGCTCCCTCGGCTGAGGGAGCTGACAGCCGCAGGCTGACTGAGGGAGCGTCGCGCCGCTAGGCCGCCAACCGACGGCATCGCGCAACGCGCGATTCCATTACCACACGCATCATCCGCTACGATCGACCCATGAGGGACTACAACCAAGCCAACACGCCACTCGCCAGACGACTACGCCGAACCATGACCCTGCAGGAACGCAAGCTCTGGTATTGCTTCCTCACAACCCACACGCTGCGCTGGCAACGCCAGAAACCCATCGGCGAGCGCATCGCCGACTTCTACTGCGCAAAGGCGCGGCTCGTGGTCGAACTGGACGGCGGCGGGCATTACACGCCGGAGCAACAGGCTGCCGATCTCGAGCGCACGCGGGAGATGGAGACCGCGGTACCGGGACTGCTGGTGATCCGGTTCGCGAACAATCAGGTGGACCGCATGTTCGACGCGGTGTGCGCGGAGATTGACAAGGTGGCGATGGGACGCGTCGCCGGCAATTAGGCCGGCATGGCCTTGGTAGTGGAATCGCACTTCGCACGATACTGTGTTGGTTAGCGGCACTGGCGTGCCGCGACGCTCCCTCAGTCAGCTTCGCTGACAGCTCCCTCAACCGAGGGAGCCGAGGCTTCGATAGTGTTTTCAGGTGAATTGGCGACGAATTGCAAACGGGGGTGTTTCGGCGTGTGCCGAAACACCCCCGTCAGGGATGGGCGCGGGAGCCAGATTGGCTCACTGCTTGAGGCTGGCAGTGACGGCGTCGACGGCCTTCTGCAGGGTCTTGGTGTGGTCCTGGTACCAGGTGGTGTTCTTCTTGATGTTCTCGATCGCGGTCTCGTATTCGGAATCCGCGTCGACGTTGCAGGAGGCGAGTTCCGGGGTTTCGACGGCGAGTTCCTTGGTGAGCGCGTCGAGGGTCTTGGCGTCGCTCACGTCGTCCTTGGTGTAGGCGGACGCGGTGGCGGCGTCGCCGTTGACGAGTCCGTTGTATTCGTTCTGGGCGATGCGCAGGTCGTCGGACGCGGCCGCGCAATCGGCCTTGAGCGTCGCCACGTCCGGACCTCCGAACACGGTCACGCCGACCACGACGGCCGCGACGATGACCACGACCGCGACGATCGCGGCAATGACGATAGCCTTGATGTTCTTCTTCTGTGCGCCTTCACCGGCCACGGCAAGCTCCTTCTTGTCTTCGATTGCCACTGTTCCTGCTCCTTTCCGAGCAAACCCACGACACTGTACCAGAACCGCATACATTAGCAACCGTCCCAGCCCCGCCCGTCTCACCGAAACTCCATGTTTTTGGACAGCCGATCTCACCACCGGCAGCGCGATCCGCTCCTCTGGCGTGGTATTTCTGCTGCCAGTTCTCGGATACTAGCCAAAACATCACGCAAACCAACTTCTTAGCGTGATATCCGGGATAGTATCATCCGTTTGCTAGCCAAAATATCACGCCAACAGCCCCGTTCGCGTGATATTTCAGCCAGTAACGGACCACTGCTAGCCACAACATCACGCAAGTCGGCTCCTCAGCGTGATGTTTTCGCCAGTACGTTTCCACCCGCGAGCAAGACAAGCCGCTAGAACAGTTCGCCCTGCTCGAACTCGTCATCGGACGAACCGCCGGAGGCACGGGCACGGATGCTCGGGTCGAACGCCTCGGCACCGTCCTGCGCAAGCAGATCGGCGGCCGCATCGGAACGCTCGCGCAGCACGCCGTCGAGCCGCACCGCGTCGGGCGACACGTAGAACATCCGCTCGTTGATGCCCTCCAGAAACAGCCCGTCCATCGATTCGACGCGCGAGAGCGCCACGTATCCCATGCCCGGTGCGAACGTTCGCCGCAAATCCATCACCGCACGCTCCAACGTCATGCCCTGCGACTTGTGAATCGTGATCGCCCACGCGCAGCGCAACGGCACCTGATTGATCGACGCGAGCACCGTCTCGCCGTCCATCATCTCCCACGCGGCCGGCTTCATCGTCACCACGTTGCCGTTCTCGAACTCGACGATCGGCCAGCCGCCCTTCGCCTCGGACGCGAACCCGCGCACCGTGCCGAGCGACCCGTTGACGAACTGCCGGTCGGCATCGTTGCGCAGCGCCATCACCGCCGCTCCGGTCTTGAGCACCAGTTTCTCCGGCGCGAGCATGTTCTTCTTCAACCGGTCCACCAGATTCACCGGCCCAGCCGACTCCGCGAAGAACGTGTGCTCCGCCGAGCCGATCTGCGCGAGCCGCAGATCGTTCAGCCCGTCTGCCTGCCGGTTGACCGGGAACAGGTGCACGGCCACCTCCCCGGCATCCGGCACGACGCCGAGCCGCGTGACGAGCGCGTCGCGGTCGTCCTGGTCGACGCAGCCGTCGCGGATGTCGGTGAGCACGCCGAGCAGCTGCCCGTCGTCCTGACGGTGCTGTTCGGTCAGATAGCAGACGACCGAGTCAAGTTCGGCCCATACGAGCGATTCGGTGACGAATCCTTCCGGATTCAGTCCGGCCTTCGCGTAGCGTTCGCGGGAGGCAACGAACTCGGGCGTGGGCGCGATCAGATCGTTATTGCGGCCGGACACGCTCACCGGCGGCAGCTGGAAGAAGTCGCCGGACAGGACGACCTGGATGCCGCCGAACGGGCGCGGATCGCGACGGATCGCACGGCAGACCTGGTCGACCATGTCGAACAGCCACGCGTGCATCATCGAGACTTCGTCGATGACGAGGATGTCGGTGGATTCGATCTTGCGTCGGCGTCGCGTCTTGATGAGCTTGAGCAGGTTCGCGGTGAGCGAGGTCGACACGCCGACGCCGCTCCACGAGTGGATGGTCTGGCCGTCGATATGCGTGGACGCGATGCCGGTCGACGCGGTGACGGCCACGGACGCGCCGGCCTTGCGCGCGGCGGCGATGAACTCGTTCAACACATACGTCTTGCCCGCACCCGGCGCACCGGTAAGGAATACGTTTGCACCGGCTTGCAGAATCGCCAGCGCCTCGGACTGTTGCATATCGGACTGCTCCCGTATTTCAACGATCTGTCGTTTGACTACCCCTCAGTCAGCTGCGCTGACAGCTCCCCTGACAAGGGGAGCCGAGACAACACCGTCAGCCAACCAGACGGTCGACGACCTGCAGCACGCCGTGGTCGACGTTCGTGGGCGCGATGTAGTGCGCGGCGGCCTTGAGATCGGGGTGCGCATTGCCCATCGCGAACGAGTACTCGCCGGCGGCGAGCATCTCAAGATCGTTGAGATAGTCGCCGAACACCGCGGTCTGCGCCGGACTCACGCCGAGGTGCCGCTGCAGCGCCTCGACCCCGCGCCGCTTGTCGGTCTGCGGATTCATGATGTCGACCCAGTGCGCGCCCGAGACGACCACCTGCCAGTCGCGCGCGACGTCGCCCAGCAGATCGGCGGCCATCGACTCGGCATCGCCGAAGTCGAAGATCGCGAGCTTCAGCATCGTCTCGTCGCCGCGCTCGACGCTCGGCAGCACGGCGTGCAGATCGGGCACGATCTCGAGCGCATGGTAGTACTTGCGGCATTCGTCCACGAACGCGGGATCGGTGCGCTGCACGTACGCCGTGTTCAGTCCGCACAGCACGAGGCCGACGTCGTGCGTACCGTTCGCGACGGCCGTATCGACCATGTCGATGACGGTACGCGAGACGGCGACGTCCACACCGTGGACTTCGATCAGTTCGCCGTCCGCGACGACGACGTTGCCGTTCTCCGCGATGTACGACAGTTCGCGCGGCACGCGGTCGGCGAACATGGATCGCAGCGTGGCGTACTGGCGGCCGGATGCGGGCACGAATTCGACGCCGCGCGACTGCAGCCGTTCGAGCATCGGCCAGAATCCGGATGGGATCTCGCTGTGTTCATCGAGCAACGTGCCGTCCATGTCGGCGACGACGAGTCGGATGTCTGCGGGACCGGTGAGCGTGGTCCAGTCTGCTGCGGTCATGCGGTTTTCCTTTTGCTTTCTTTTCTTGGCCCCCTCGGCTGAGGGGGCTGTCAGCGAAGCTGACTGGGGGAGCGTACACGTTATAGCCTTTAAAAAACTCTATGGGCCGATGGGTGTACGCTCCCTCAGTCACGCTTCGCGCGACAGCTCCCTCAGCCGAGGGAGCCGAGATATTCATTTGTTGAGGATGCTGGTGGCGACGACGTCGGCGGCGATGCGCTTGGCGGTCGCCTCGTCCGGGCCGGGGGCCGGAGCCATGAACGCCTCGCGGTAGTAGCGCAGCTCGTCAAGCGACTCGATGATGTCGGCGAGCGCGCGGTGGCCGCCGTTCTTCGGCGGGCGGTTCTCGTACACGGCCGGGTACCAGCGGCGGGCGAGCTCCTTCAAAGTGCTCACGTCGACGCTGCGGTAGTGCAGGTGGCTCATAAGGTTCGGCATATAGTGGTCGAGGAACTTCTTGTCGCTTCCGATCGTGTTGCCGGCGAGCAGCGGGCGCACGCCGTCCGGGGTGAAGCGCAGCACGTATTCGGTGACCTTCCGCTCGGCCTCGGCCAACGACAGGCCGTGCTCCCACTCGTTGATGAGGCCGGAGCGTGTGTGCATGTTGCGCACGAAGTCGTTCATGTGCGCGACGGCGGCCTCGGAAGGCTTGATGACGTAGTCCACGCCCTCGTCGAGCACGTTGAGGTCGAAGTCGGTCGGCACGACGGAGACTTCGACCAGCTCGTCGCCGCCGAAGATGTCGAGTCCGGTCATCTCGCAATCGATCCAGATCAGGCGCGAATCCTTCGCGCTGTACGTTTCCGCATCATGGCTGTCCACCATCGTGTGCCACCTTTCGTTAGCTGTGCGTCTCGTCCTGTATCGAACAGTACAGGCTACCGCGCCGCCGCTACAAAAACGGCTCCCCTGCCGTACGCGGACAGGAGAGCCGCTATCGATCAATCAGCACATACGAAAAAGCTCCCTCGGATGACGGAGCTGACACGCGTGGCACGACTGAAGACTGTCACGGGCATGCCCCGTGTTCTCTCCCTCAGTCACCTACGATGACAGCTCCCTCATCAGAGGGAGCCGAGATAGCTGAAACCGACCGATCAGTTGTGGAAACCGGAGTAGTTCGGGGCTTCGGCGGTCATCACGATGTCGTGCGGGTGCGATTCGCGCAGGCCGGCGTCGGTGATACGGATGAAGCGACCCTTCTCGCTCATCTCCTTGATGTTGTGCGCGCCGATGTAGAACATCGACTGGTGCAGGCCGCCGATCATCTGGTAGAGGACGGCGTTAAGCGGTCCGCGGTACGGCACTTCGCCCTCGACGCCTTCCGGCACGACCTTGTCGTTGGAGGTGACATCGGCCTGGAAGTAGCGGTCCTTGGAGTAGGACTTCTTGCCGCGCGGGGCCATCGCACCCAGCGAGCCCATGCCGCGGTACAGCTTGTACTGCTTGCCGTGCAGGAGCACCTTCTCGCCCGGGGCCTCCTCGCAGCCGGCGAGCGCGCCGCCGAGCATGACCGAGGACGCGCCGGCCACGAGGGCCTTGGCGATGTCGCCGGAGTAGTGGATGCCACCGTCGGCGATGCACGGCACGCCGGCGGCCTTGCAGGCCTGGGCGGCTTCGTACACGGCGGTGAGCTGCGGGACGCCGACGCCGGCGACCACGCGGGTGGTGCAGATGGAGCCGGGGCCGACACCGACCTTGACGGCGTCGACGCCCGCGTCGATCATGGCCTGGGCGCCGGAGCGGGTGGCGATGTTGCCGCCGATGACCTGCACGTCGCGGAAGGCCGGATCGGACTTGATGCGGCGGATCATGTCGAGCGCGAGGCGGGCCTCGCCGTTCGCGGTGTCGACGACGAGCACGTCGACGCCGGCCTCCATGAGGGCGGAGGCGCGCTGCCACGCGTCGCCGAGGAAGCCGACGCCGGCGGCCACGCGCAGACGGCCCTGGGCGTCCTTGGTGGCGTCCGGGTACTGCTCGGTCTTGACGAAGTCCTTGACGGTGATCAGGCCGGTCAGGTGGCCCTCGCTGTCGACGAGCGGGAGCTTCTCGACCTTGTGCTTGGCGAGCAGGTCGTGCGCGTCCTCCTTGGAGATGTTGGACGGGCCGGTGATGAGGTTCTCCTTGGTCATCACGTCGCGCACCTTGAGGTGGTCGTAGTCCTCGGAGGCGATGAAACGCATGTCGCGGTTGGTGATGATGCCGACGAGCTTGTTGTCCTTGTCGACGACCGGCAGGCCGGAGATGTGGAACTTGCCGCACAGCTTGTCGAGGTCGGCGAGGGTGACGTCCGGGTTGGCGGTCAGCGGGTCGGTGATCATGCCGGACTCGGAGCGCTTGACGACGTCGACCTGGGCGGCCTGGTCGTCGATGGACAGGTTGCGGTGGAGCACGCCGATGCCGCCGTTGCGGGCCATGGCGATGGCCATTTCGGATTCGGTGACGGTGTCCATGGCGGCGGAGATCGCCGGGACCTTCATGGTGATTTCACGGGTCAGGTGGGTGGTGGTGTCCACTTCGGACGGGATCACGTCCGTCTCGTTCGGCAGCAGCAGGACGTCGTCGTAGGCGAGGCCCAGCTGGGCGAAGATCGGAGGGAGCGGGGCGTAGTTGTTGTCATTCGTGTTAGGAATTAAAGCCATAGACCCACTATATGAACGTGTGTTGACGAGTGACACGCGCCCGTGGTATGTGACGCGCCGCAGAGGCCGTCAGTTCTCGCGGATGTGCTTGGCACGCCGTTCGATCTCCTCGTTCTCCTCGCGGATCTCGGGGATGCGGTGCTTCAAATACGGGTACATCGTGACGATCGTGAGCACCACGGTCGCCACGGCCATGCCGATCGCCACGTAGCGCGCGCGGAAGAACAGGATCATCAGCGACCCGAACGCGATGAGCGCCGCCCAACCCCACAACGTGAGTACCGCACCCTGCACGGAGTGACCGATCCGAAGCATCCGGTGATGCAGGTGCATGCGGTCGGGATGCATCGGCGACTGGCCTTTCGCGAGCCGTCGAACGATCGCCATGCACATGTCGAGCACCGGCAGGAACAGCACGAGGATCGGCAGCAGGATCGGCATGAACACCGGCAGGTAGATGCTCGCGTGGATCGAGGCCGGGTCGAGTCGGCCGGTCATGATGATCGACGCGCAGGTGATCAGATAGCCGAGCAGCATGGAGCCGGAGTCGCCCATGAACAGTTTCGCCGGATGCCAGTTGTGCAGGATGAAGCCGACGCAGATGCCGATCATCGCCACGTCGATCAGCGTCGCCATCGACGCGTACGACGGCGAGGAGCGTGCGATGATGTACGAGTAGACGGCGAACGCGATGCCGCCGATCGCGACGATGCCGGAGGCGAGTCCGTCCAGTCCGTCGACGAAGTTGACCGCGTTGATCGACGCGACGATCAGAAACGCGGTGATCGTGATCGAAATGCTCGGGGATGCGGTCACGAGCGAGCCGAGCGGCAGCGAGATGATCTGCAGACCGCCCCACGCGACGAATACGGCCGTCAGCAGCTGACCGGACATCTTGAGCATCCAGTCGAGGTCCCACAGGTCGTCGGCCATGCCGATCAGACAGATCGAGATCGCGCCGAGCATGACGACCCACGCCTGATGGCTGGATTCGAACAGGCTGCTCAGGAACGGCATGCGGCTGGCGATGAGCATCGCGCCGAGGAAGCCGAGCAGCATGCCGAGGCCGCCCATGCGCGGGGTGGGGATGGTGTGCACGTCGCGCGCACGGACCTTGCCGACCGCGCCGATCTGGATGGCGAGGTGGCGGATGAGCGGGGTGATGAGATACGTGAGGCCGCCGGCGAGCGCCGCGATGAAGAAGTAGACTCTCACTCGCCCAGTCCCCCGCCGTTCATGTGGATGGCCTTGCGGATGACCGTCTGCGGGATGATGCCTTCGCGCAGGATGTCGATGCCGTCGCGCGACAGCGGGTTCGCGGCGACCACTGTGCTGGCGACGTGGCCTTGCGTGGGGCCGCCGTCGAGGTACAGGTCGACGCTGTCGCCGAACGCGGCGTGCGCCTCCTCGACGGTCTGGGCGCTTTCCTCGCCGGACCGGTTCGCGCTGGATGCGGCGAGCGGGCCGGTGGCGTTAAGGATGCGCAAGGTGACGGCCGAGTTGGGGATGCGGATGCCCTGCGTGCGCGTGCCGTTCGGCGTGGGGCTGATGGTGGCCAGATCGCAGTCGTCGCGGGCGACGGCGATCGGCGAGAACGCGCCGGGCAGGAAGCGTGCGGCGAGTCGGTTGAGCGGCGAGGGCAGGTCGAGGCCGAGGCCGTCGATCTGTTCGATGCTGGCAAGCAGGACCTGCAGGGCCTTGAACCGCGGACGCTGCTTGACCTCGTAGATGCGCGCGATGGCGGCCTTGTTGCGCGGGTCGCATGCGACTCCGTAGACCGTATCCGTGGGGATGACGACCAGGCCGCCCGCCTCGATGATCCGTTTCGCTTCGGCGAGGGAGTCCTCGTTCACCGTTTCAACCGCGCTCATGGCACCTCCTGATCTATCAGCCTACCATTGCACCATCGTACGGTGACATTGTGCAGGACTCAGCGCGTGGAGGCGCGGGCGATCACCCTAGATTCGGTGGTGAGCAGTTCGGGCTCGGCGATACGCCCGTCGATGCGGCCGAGGATGCGCTCGACCGCGGTGGGGGCGGTCCAGTCGAGCCGCGAATCCATGCTGGTGAGCGGGATCTGCAGGTATGCCGCCTCTTCGATGTTGTCGAATCCGATCACCTGCACATCGTCAGGAATCGCGACTCCGGACGCGCGCAACGCAGCAATCGCGCCGATCGCCAACTGGTCGTTGAGCGCGACCACGCCATCGAACGGCACGCCGGCGTCGATCAGCCGCTGCGTGGCCCGCGCGCCCGCACCGATCGACCAATCCTGTTCGGTCCGTCCGATCAGCCGCGGATCGATCGCGATGCCACGACGTCGGCTTTCCTCGATGACGCCGCGCATACGCAGCTGGTAGTTGCCCTCCCGCGCATCACGCAATGCGGCCTCATCGTATTCGCCGCGCATGCCGACCACGGCCAGCCGTGTGGAGCCGCGGTCGTACAGGTATGCCGCCGCCCGCGCCGCGGCGTGCACGTCGTCGGGCGTGACATGGTCGACGATGCCCCATGTCGTGCGCGCTCCGACGACGACGAGCGGGAAATCGACGCGCAGATCGTCCGGCGCGATGTCCTCGATCTCGGACATGGACAGGATCATGCCGTCCGACACGGTGGAGTTGAAGTGGCGCAACAGGTCGCGCGCGCCTTTCGCCGACCCTTCCGCATACGTGGTGACGTAGACCGAGCAGCCGCGCTGGCGGGCCGCGTCGATCGTTCGGTTGGCGAGTTCGGCCAAGTACGGCGGGGTGAGCGAAGGCACGGCGAGCGTGATGAATCCCGTGCGCCCGCGGCTCATGTTGCGCGCCGCCACGTTGACCTGATAGCCGAGCCGTTCGATGACGGATTCGACGCGCCGGCGCGTGGCCTCGGACATGCGCCCGGACCCGTTGATCACGTTCGACGCGGTCTTCAGCGAGACGCCGGCCGCCTGCGCCACGTCACGCAGCGTCACCCGCCGTTTCTCAGCATTGTTGGTCATGCCGGCTCCTTAGTCGATGCATCGTCATCTCATCCACGGCGCGATTGTCCGCAAGGCGACGATAGCACCGTGGAGACGATGAGCACCCCGTTGCGGTCGATCGTCACCGCGCCGGACCCGTTGGATTCGCAACGGTACGCGACGACCGGGGAACCGGACGGATCGTACGCGCACGGGACCGGTTCATTCGCACGGTTGAGATAGCAGTCGAACCGGATGCCGTCGTCGCGCCGCACGGTATGGATGATGCGCGGGTCGCCGTCATGCGACGATGCGCCGAATCCCAACTGCGGAGCCAGTCGTGCGATGTCGGCGCGGTCCAAGTCACAGCCGACGTAGTATGCCTCGCCGTCGCCGTACGGATGCCGGGTGACCGCCGGCACGCCGTCCAGCTCCCATTCCGCGGCCGCCCGTCCCGCATACGTCGCCAGCACCTGCGTATCGGCCGCGACCGACGTCACGTCGTTCTGCCACAACCGGGTCACGGCGGCATTCGACAACGCGATCGCATCCGGCTCGCCGGCCACACTGGCGCCGAGGATGTTGAACTCCTGCGAGCGTATGCCGAGCAGGTCGCGCAGCAGTCCGTCGCCGGCTCCCGGGTATCCGCCGAGCCAGGTATGGAACCGTTCGTCGAGCAGTCCGGTCGCATAGCCCACGACCACGCGGCCGCCGCCATGTACGAACCGAGCGATGCGCCTCGTGTCCTCGTCGGACAGCACCAGCACGCTCGGCAGCACGATCGTGCGGTAGCCGCTCCAGTCGTAGGCGAGCGGCACCACGTCGGCCCGCTCCCCCGCGTCGAGCAGTCCGCGGTACCAGTCGCGCACGTCATGCCAGTGATTAAGTTTCATGCTCGGCAACGTCTCGGAACGCGTGGCCCACTCGGATTCGGCATGGAACAGGATCGCCGTGTTCGAGCGTTCCAGCTCGCTGCCCTGCAGTCCGGCGTCGGCCAACGTATGCAGCGTCGTGCCCAGTTCGCACACCTCGCGGAAGATCCTCGAATCCTCCCCCGCGTGCGGCACCATCGCCGAATGGAACGCCTCAGCTCCGGCCTCGGACTGCCGCCACTGGAAGAAGTTGATCGCGTCCGCTCCCATCGCCACATGCGCCAGCGCGTCGCGCACCAGCTCGCCGTGGCGCTTGCGCGCGTTGACCGGCTTCCATTGCACGGCCGACGTGGAATGTTCCATGAGATACCACGGTTTGCCGAGCGCGAGCGCGCTCACGAGCGCGTCCGAGCAGACAAGTTCGTCGAGATGCGATTCGCCTTCGTGGAAGTAATGGTCGTTGGACACGAAGTCGACCTCGCCCGCCCATGTCGCGTAGTCCATGCAGCACTGGTCGGTGGAGACCATGAAGTTCGTGGTGAACGGCTTGCCGGGGCAGATCGCGGCGATCGCGTCGCGCTCGGCCTTATAGAAGTCGAGCAGCATGTCGTTGCCGAACCGTTCATAGTCGAGCTGCTGCGCGGGATTGACCATCGCGTCGCCGCCCATGTGACGCGGCAGCAGCACCTCGTCGAACGAGTTGACGTGCTGTGACCAGAACGCGGTCCCCCACGCCTTGTTGAGCGCGTCGATCGTGCCGTAGCGGGCCTGACACCAGCGGCGGAACGCGGCGAGCGCGTCGTCGGAGTAGTCGTACCGGTTGTTCCAGCCGTACTCGTTGCCCATATGCCATGCGGTCACGGTCGGGTTGTCGCCGTAGCGGCGTGCAAGCCGGCGGCACAGTTCGAGCGCGTAGTCACGGAATACCGGGCTGGTCGGCCGCCACGACTGGCGCGAGCCGGGATGGACGACGTGCCCGTACTTGTCGCGCGGCAGGACCTCCGGATGCGCTTCGTACAGCCACATCGGCGCGGACGCGGTGGCCGAGGCGAGGTCGACGGCGATGCCGGCCGCCCCGAGCTTGCCGATGATGCGGTCAAGCCAGTCGAAATCCCATGTGTCCTCTCTCGGCTGGATGCGCGCCCAGCTGAAGATGCCCAGCGCGACGGTGTTGACGCCGGCCTCGCGCATGAGCCGGATGTCATCGTCCCACACGTCTTCCGGCCATTGGTCGGGGTTGTAGTCGCCGCCGTAGGCGATGCCACGGCCGTCCGGCGTGAGCAGCGCCGGCCAGCGGAACGGTCTGCGAGTAGTCATGATGCTGCCTTCTACGATTGTCTTACGATTATCTGACGTTGATCTTGCATAGCTGTCGTCGCTCGGTATCATACGGCCCGGTTCGACTTGACATAAGCCGGACCGGGCCTTGCGATGCGCCGTACGGCATGCGCTGACTATTTATTCCTTGACCGCGCCAGCCGCCAAACCGGACTGCCAGTACTTCTGCAGGCACAGGAACGCGATCACCAGCGGGATGATCGTGATCAGCGAACCGGTGATCACCAAGTTGTTGATCGCGGTGCCGCCGGCCGTGTTGGCCTGATCCTTCCACTGGTTCAGGCCGACCGTCAGCGGATACCAATTCCCGTCCTTGATCATGATCAACGGCAGGAAGTAGTTGTTCCATGTCGCCACGATCGTGAACAGCGCGGTGGTGACGATGCCCGGCGCCAGCAGCGGCAGGCTGATCTGCCAGAACGTGCGCAGCTCCGACGCGCCGTCCACGCGCGCGGCCTCCAGCAGTTCCTGCGGCACGGCCTGCTCGGAGAAGATCCACATCAGGTACAGGCCGAACGGGCTGATCAGCGACGGGACGATCATGGCCCACGGCGTGTTGGTGAGGTTCAGCTTGGCGAACAGCAGGAACTGCGGCACCGCCAGCGCGATGCCGGGCACCGAAATCGCGCCGATGATGATGGCGAACACCAGCTTGCGGCCGGGGAAGCGGAATTTGGCGAGCGCGTAGCCGCCCATGATCGCCAGCAGCGTCGCGCCGCCGGCGCCGGCCACCACGTACAGCAGCGTGTTCAGGAGCCAGCGGCCGAAGATGCCGTCCTGATAGGTGAATACGGTCACGATGTTGTCCCACAGCGCGAAGGTCTTGCCGAAGCCGAGGCCGAACGTGGAGGTGAAGTCGGCCTGCGTCTTCGTCGCGTTGATGATCAGGTAGACGAACGGGAACAGGCAGTATACCGCGAAGATCGCGCTCACGATGGTCAGCAGCGTCGAGCGGCGCGGATTGTTGACGTTCGCGAACCCGGACTTCGCCGCGCGTTTGCGTTCGGCGGCCTCGTCGCGTGCGATGCGCCTCTGACGCGCGCGTTCGGCGCGTTTCGCAGCTTTCTCTCGTGCCTCGTACGACAGGGATGCGGTGGTTGCGCTGCTCATTTCATCTGCTCCTTCATGCTCTTGAGCTGCACGATGTACGCGATGACCATCGTGATCACGGCCATCGTGATCGCCAGTGCGGCCGCGTAGTTGCTTTGGCTGCCGGTGAAGCTCAGGTTATAGGCGTACATGTTCGGCGTGTAGTACGTGGTGATCGCGTTGCCGGGGACCATGTCCTGCATGATCGACGGTTCGTTGAACAGCTGGAACGAGCCGATGATCGAGAAGATCACCGTGATCGCAAGGCTGCCCTTGAGCTCGGGCAGCTTGATCTTCCTGACGATATCCCATTCGCTTGCGCCGTCGATGCTGGCGGCCTCGTACAGGCTGTGCGGGATCGTGGACAGGGAGCTGTAGAAGATCAGCATATTGTAGCCGGTGAACTCCCAGGTCACGATGTTGCCGATACTGGCGAGCAGCACCGAGGGCACCAGCACGTCGAAGTTCGTGCCGAGCAGGTCGTTGATGCTGGCGACCAGACCGTATTTCGCGCCGTACATGAAGCTCCAGATCATCGTGGAGACCACGGCGGGCACCGCGTACGGCAGGAACGTGGAGATGCGGAAGAACCTCGTGCCGTGCAACTTCATCGAGTCGAGCGCGAGGGCCATCGCGGCGGCGAGGAACAGCATAATCGGCACCTGCACGACCGTGAACATGGCCACGCGGCCGACCGACGACCAGAAGTTCGGGTCATGGAACAGCCGCACGTAGTTGGCGACGCCCACGAACTTCGTGCCGCCGATCATCTTCTTCTGGAAGAAGCTGATATAGATCGCGTACAGGATCGGAACGATGAAGACGAATACGAAGACCACGGCGAACGGCCACATGAACTTCCAGCCACGCCAGTCGGCCTTGTGCTTGTTCACGCGGGCCTCGGGCGAATGGGCGGTCCCGGCCGGCGCGTGTATGGTTTGATCAGACATGATCACTGCTTTCCTTCAAGGAATGAACGGGATGATGGTTCCGGACATGACGAGGCGGGGACACCGGGAGCATCCCCGCCTTGCCGTTATTGTGCTATGCGATTGGGCGAGATCCTCGCGGGATTACTTGACCGTGACCGTGTAGCCCTGATCGGTGCCGTAGTCGGCCAGGGTCTTGGCGTATGCCGCGATCGCGTCCTTCAGGGTCTTCTTGCCCTGGAACGCCGGGACGACGTCATCGCCGTACTTGGACTGGGCGTACGGGTTGTACGGCAGGTACTGGAATGCGCTCACCTTGCGTTCTGCGGCTTCGACGAGCACCTTGTTGACCTGCTGGCCGCCGAAGTACTCGTTCTTCTTGGACTGGAAGTCCTTGTCTTCAAGCAGCTTCGTCGTCGCGGGGAACGTGCCGTGGTCGGCCATGACCTTCGCGCCATCGCCGTGGGTCAGGAACTCGGCGAACTTGTAAGCCGCCGCGGTGTTCTTGGACTGCGAGGTGATGGCCAGCGCCGAACCACCATCCTCGGAGGACGCCTCATCGCCCTCGTTCCACTGCGGCAGCTGCGCGACGCGCCAGTTGCCCTTGCCCGCAGCCGCGCCGGTCTCGAGATCCGTGGGCATCCAGGCGCCGATGGTCAGCGATGCGGTGGTGCCGTCGCCGAGCGAACGGTACCAGTCATCGGTCCAATTGGTGATCTTGGGGTTGATCAGATCCTCGTCGATGAGCTTCTGCTGGAGGGCGATGTACTTCTGGATGCCTTCGTCGTTCATGTCGATGGTGATGTTCTCGCCATCGACCTTGAACGGCTGGGAGCCGGCCTGCCACACCTGGGCGAGGAACGGCTGGTAGTCGATGCTGTTGGCGATGTAGTAGTCGCCGCCGAGCGCACGGACCTTCTTGGCGGCCTCGTAGTAGTCGTCCCAGGTCTTGATGGCCTCGCCGTCCACGCCGGCCTTGTCGAAGACGGCCTTGTTGTAGAAGAAGACCTCGGGGCTGGAATCGATGGGCAGGGCGTACGGCTTGCCTTCCTGCAGCATCTTGGCCCACGGACCGGCGGCGAAATCGTCCTTGAGCTTGTCCGCGCCGAACTGGGACAGCTCCACGACGCTGCCGTCGACCACGAACTGCGGCACGGTGGCGTCCTCGAGCATCACCACATCCGGAGCGCCCTTGCCGGCGGCGATGGCGTTCTGCAGGGCGGTGGCGGTATCGGCACCGGTGCCGGTGCTGGAGTACTTGACCGTGATGCCGGGGTTCGCCTTCTCGAATGCGGCGATGGTCTCCTTGATGCCGTTGCCCCATCCCCAGAACACGACCTCGCCCTTGGCGTTCGCGGTGTCGGTGTCGACCGTGGCGGACGACTCGCCGCCGTTGCCGCACGCGGCGAGTCCGATGAGCGTGGCGATCGCGGCCGCCGAGGCAATGAACTTCTTCGTATTGCGCATGATGCGTCTCCTTATTGTGTTGTCCGCAAAGACCGTTCTTTGCGGCTTGTTCGAGTGCGTACCTTGTGGTACACCGCCGTACCAACACCCCAAACGATACACAGTTGCACCACAGAACGGAAAAGAGTCGCAAAAGACTGATATTCCAACGTTTTACGGTATGTTTTCACCAAAACCAGCATTGTAAAAAATCGCCAAAAACCACATAAAAACCGACAATGAATGGTGTAACCTGAAGGCAAGGCCAGACGCCTCGCACCATCGCGCGAACACCTCGTCATTCGGAAGGCATCGCTCATGCAACACACGGCACAGCGCAACCGGCACACGGTTCCCACCATCATCCATCCGGTCGAGAAGGGCGTCATCTCCGCGGAATCGACGTTGCTCATCACCGTGCCGTCGGGCGAGGCGCAACGTGGACTGCTCTACCCGCTGCGCGTGGGACGATTCACCTATGCGCCGGGATTCAGGCTCGAACGGCAGCGGTTCGACAGCTTCCTGTTGGGAGTCGTGACGGAGGGGACGCTCCACGCGACGATCTGGGACGATACGGAGACGATGGAGACGATACGGTATGACGCGCATCCGGGTGATGTTTTCCTGTTCGACACGTACCGTCATCACGAGGGAAGCACGGACAGTCTTACCAGAACCAGCATGGTCCACTTCGACGGCGTTTCGGCCCGCATCTACTACGATCGCATCACCGCCATTGCAGGCGCGGTGTTTCCCATCGGCAACACCGCGTTCATGGAGAACTCCATCGACCTGCTGCTGGACACGTATACGCAGGATCGTCCCCAGGCGGACATCATTGGCGCCAGAATACTCACCGATCTGCTGACCGAACTGGCACTTCGTTCCACGGACCATGGCGACGACGATCTGCCGGCGATCCGCGAAACCATCGGGTTCATCGACGGTCATTTCGCCGATCCCCTCACCCTTGCCATGCTGAGCCGGCGCGCGATGATGAGCGAACGTCAGTACCTGCGCAAATTCAAGGCACTGACCGGGGTTACGCCGCACGAGTATCTCGCGTCACGCCGAATGGACGAGGCGAAACGACTACTGTCGTCCACGACCATGCCGATTCGGGAGGTGGCTCGCGCCGTGGGATATCCCATTGCGAACGCATTCACCGCGGCTTTCAAACGCCGGACGGGCATGACCCCGGCCGCTTTCCGCGCATCGACCCTGTCAAGTAACCCCTGAGCGGGGCACATCGGTGAAAACATCTTGCAATCGCCCTGCCTAGGCGCCCTTGCGCGGGGCGAATCGATGAGAACACCTCGGATTCGCCCCATCTGAGAGCCCCGAAACAAGGCAATCCGATGACGGCACCGTGGATTCGCCCCGCCCGAAGGGTCAGAAGCGTACGACGTCGTCCGCGATGCGCATGGCGGACTCGCGGTGGGAGACAAGCACGATCGCGGCGTCGCGCTCGGCGGCGAGCGCGTTGATCGACTGGAGGATCACAGCCTCGTTGAGCGCGTCGAGACGGCTGGTCGGCTCATCGAACAGCACGAGGTCGGCGTCGCGCAGGAAGATGCGGGCCAGGCCGATACGCTGGCGTTCGCCTTCCGACAGCCGGTCGCCGAGTTCGCCGACGGTCGTGTCCAGTCCGGCGGGCAGCGAGTCGATCAGGTCGAGGACGGACGCCTCGCGGCAGGCGTCGCGCAGACGGTCGTCGATCGACATGCCGGCGGCAGTCTTGCCGGTAGCGGTCTTGCCGTCGCCATCGTTGTCATCGCGGCTGTTGCCGGCGTCGTGGACGCCGTCGGGCAGGGCGATGAGCAGGTTGTCGCGGATCGTGCCGTCGAACAGCGCGGTCTCCTGACTCATCATGGTCTGCACGCGGCGACGGTAAGCCGCGTCGATCTGTGGCAGGGATTCGCCGGAGAACGTGACAGTGCCGGATTGCGGGTCCCAGTAGCGCATGAGCAGTTTGAGCAACGTGGACTTGCCGCGGCCGGACGGCCCTTGGATGCCGAGGATGCCGGAGTGCGGGATGGCCAGCGAAACATCGTCGAGCACCGGCTTCCCCCACTCCCCCTGATAGGGGGAGCTGTCAGAAGAGCTGACTGAGGGGGTCGAAAGACCACCACGACCAGATGGTCCAGTTCCAGCCGACGTTACTTCCTGCTGCGGTGAAGCAGAAGAGCTTTCGCCGCTTCCCGCATCCTCCTGCTTACGCTTTTCTCGGAGAGACTCCTCTTTTTCCTGCTCCCCCTGATAGGGGGAGCTGTCAGCGGAGCTGACTGAGGGGGTCAAGAGGCTGCCACGCCCGGAGTGTTCATCCCCGGTCGGATAGGCGAAGGCGACGCGCTCAAGCGCCATGCCATCGTATGCGGGGGTTGCAGTGCCGGTCTCACTCACGGCCGGCGTTTCGTCCATCAGCGCGAACAGGCGACGCGCGGCCGCGAACGTTTGCGTCAGGTTGGCAGGTAGTGCGCTCAACGCAAGCGTCGGGCCGAACGAACTGGCGAACAGCACGAACGCAATGGTCAGCGCCGGAGCATCCTTCGGGGTGCCGAGACCGAGCCAGACCGCGAGCGCGGCCGCAGCGACGGTCAACGCCATCACCAATACCATGCCGATACCGGCGAACCCGCCGTTGACGCGGCTCAGTCGCGCATGCTCCTTCCACAGCGCCTTGGTGCGCGCCACGATGTTCGCGGCGCGTTCCTCGCCACGGCCGAAGCCGATGATCTCGCGCAGGCCGCGCATGTCGTCGAGCACCACGTTGTCGAGGTCGGACGCCTGATGGCGGATGACCGGTCCGAGGCTTTGCACGTTCGTGGCGAAGAACTTCGGCACGACCACGCCGATGATCAGATGCGAGACGACGAGCAGCAGCGCCATGGCCGGGCTAAGCGCGAGCAGCACGATCGTATAGATCACGGTGGTGGCCACGGCGATGACGACCGGCGAGATGGTGTGCGCGAAGAAAATCTCGAGCAGTTCCACGTCGGTGGTGATCAGCGCGATCAGGTCGCCCTTACCCTTGCCGGCGAGCTTGGCCGGGGCGAGGCGACGCAGCGCGGCGAACGCCTTGGAACGGAACAGGGCGAGCAGCCGGAAGGCGACGTTGTGGTTGGAATACTGTTCGATGTAGCGCATCACGCCGCGCAGGATGGCGCAGATGACCATCGCTGTGACGGCCGGGGCGACGCCCATATCGAGCGTCGGCCATCCGCCGCGTGCGAGCAGGGAGAACACGGCGAGCATGCCGAACACCGGCAGGAAGGTGGCCGCCAGATGGCCGATCGCTCCGGCCACGCTGGCCAGGGTCATGATCGGCGTCAGCGGCCGGGCGATCCGCAGCAAACGGGCGATGACGCCGCTCAGTTTGCCTTGAGAGGCAGCGATGTGCGAGTCCTCCGCAGAATCGTCAGCCCCCTGCTCCCCCTTCGAGGTGGAGCTGTCCGCTTCGGCCGGGGTGTCGTTGCCGAAACCGGTTTGCTCCCCCTTCGAGGGGGAGCTGTCGGCGAAGCCGACTGAGGGGGTACCAACGCCTTCAGCGCGAACCTCCTTCACCCCCTCAGTCCGGCTACGCCGGCCAGCTCCCCCTTCAGGGGGAGCAACCATCTGGGTGCGTTCATCCCACTCGGCCTGCGTGGCAACACTCCCTTCAGGGGGAGCAATGCTGGAAGTCATGGCTCCATCGCGCCGGCTGACCTGTTCGATCTGCTGCTGCGCATGATGCAAACGCGCGTATTCACCGTCGATGCCAATCAGGCCGCGGTGCATGCCGCTCTGCACGACCTCGCCGTGGCTGAACACCACGATCACATCGGCATGCTCGGCGTTCGCCATGCGATGCGTGATCATGATGACCGTCTTGCCAACCTTCGCAAGATCGTGGATCGACTCGAGGATCAACGATTCGCTTTCGACGTCCACGCTGCTGGTCGCCTCGTCGAACACATAGACCGGGCTGTCGTGCAACAGAGCGCGCGCGATCGCGATGCGCTGGCGCTGGCCGCCGGACAGGTTCGCCGCATCCGGTTCGATCGTCATGTCCAATCCGTTCTGCTGTTCGCGCACGAAATCGTCGATGCGGGCGCGGCGCAACGCATCCCACATCGCGCGTTCCGCGCTCTCCCCCGCCGGGCCGCGGTAGGCCATCGCGAGATTGTCGCGCAGCGTGCCGGCGAACAGGTGGCTGCGCGCACCGACCAGCGTGACGGTATCGGTCAGCGATTCGGCCGCGATGTCGCGGATCTCATGCCGGCCGCGCATGTCGAGCAGGGCGATCGAGCCGGTGTATCCGGTCAGCGTGCCGGCCAAGAGCGCGGCGGCCGTGGACTTGCCGGAGCCGGACACGCCGACGATCGCGGTCACGTGGCCGGGATTGGCCATGAACGTGATGTCGGTGAGTGCCTTCTCGTCGCGTTCGGCGCTCTGGTCGTCGTCGCCGTGGTAGGAGAAGCCGGCGTGGTCGAACGCGACGACCGGGGCGAAACGGCGATCGTTCGCAAGCGTCACATCGCCGTGCTTGGGTTCGGGCGCGTCAAGCAGTCGGAAGATGCGCTTGGTGGAGGTCATGCCGTTCATCGCGACGTGGAAGTACGAGCCGAGCTGGCGCAGCGGGATGAAGAAATCGGCCGACAGCAATACGACGAGCAGCACGCCGGCCAGCGACAGCGACGTCTCGCGGCCGCCGGCGAACACGAATCCCTGCGCGTACTGCCACAGCGCGACGCCGATGCCGGCCGCGGTGCCGCCGTAGGCGACCAGATCCATCGACGACAACGATCGCAGCTGGATCTGCAAAACGCGCATGGTCATGACGCGGAAGCGTTCGGCCTTCTCGTCCATCTCACGGGCGGCTCGTTCGTCGGCGTCGAAGATCTTCAACGTTTCGAGCCCCTGCATGTCGTCGAGGAACGTGGCACCCATGTCGGTGTAGCTGCCCCAGTATTTCTTGAACATGCGGGCGGCGCTCATGGCCACGAGCCCGACGATAAGCACGATGAGCGGAGCGCATACGAGCAGCGTCGCGGCCGTGGGCATGTTGACGGGCGCGAGCACGGCGAACAGGGTGACGGGCGCGAGGATCGCATAGAACAGCTGAGGCAAGAACAGCTCGAAGAAGCTTTGGATCTGTTCGACGCCCTCACCGGCCGACTGCACGATGTCGGAGGTTTTGACGCGGGTTGCATACGATGGCCCCAGTCGCAGCATCTTGCGATACAGCTGCTCGCGCAGCCCCAGTTTGACGCGTTCGGCCGCCTCGGTGCCCAGTCCCGCGGCGATGCGCGTCATCGCGTAGCGCACGATCGCGCAGATGATGAATACGGCCGCATACATCGCGATCGATCGCGGCGACAACATCACATCGGTCAGCCCATACGGGTTCGAAACGCAGGGCGCATCCCATTTCGCCATCCCGCCGTAGCAGAACTTCGGGCCGAACTGCTGGAGCAGCGATCCGAGCAGCGACACCAACGCCAGCACGAATCCGATATTGGCCAGCAGCGACACCCACATGCACGCCACTTTGCCGGCCACGAGCTTCCCAAGTCCCGGAGCCATCCGGAACAACCGCTTGTCGATCATCTCCCGCCTTCCACACAACAGCACGCCGCACCGCACCCATCGCACGGTGCGCGTCATCGCACAATCAAGTCCGTGGTCAACCCTAACAACCGTCGCCCGTTTTCACCAGAGGCAATTTCGCGGCGTATCTCACATCAGGCCAGCGCCAAGTCTTCTGGCCGTGCCACACATATACGAAACCGCCGTCTGCAATCGTATGCGCAAGCACACGTTCGCAAACGGCGACAATCAATCACACACAGCGAGCGGCCGGCGATCGGCCGTCAGTCAGGCAGCCAAAGCCATCATCTCAGCGTTGCTTCTGCGCGGCGACGAGCGCCTCGGCCGCGGCCTTCGTGGCGATCGCGCGCTCCTTGGCACGACGGGCGCGGGCCAGCTCGGCCTCGGCGGCCCTGATGTCGGCCTCGGCCTGGCGCAGGTCGGCAGTGGCGCGCACCACCTCAAGCTGCGCGTTGGACTGCTCGGACTTCGGCTTCCACAGCTCGGCGATCTCCTCGAGCGTCTTGTCCTTGGTCTCGGGCACGAACGTGACCACGCCGAGGAAGCACAGCAGATTGGTGCCGGCGAACACGAGGAACGTGCCCATGCCGCCGATCGAGCTGATCAGCACCGGCGTGAACTGGCCGATCGCCCAGTTCGTGGCCCACAGGAACACGGTGCAGATGCCGGTGGCGCGGCCGCGCAGGTAGGTCGGGAACAGCTCCGGGATCATGATCCACGGGATCGGGCCCATCGAGAACGCGAACGCGGAAGTGAAGCACATCACGAAGATGAGCATGAGCAGCTGGTAGTTGTTGGCGTACGCGAAGCTGATGCCGAGCGCGAACAGGACCATGAGGCCCGAGCCGACGGCCATGAGCTTCTTGCGACCGGCGGTGTCGATCAGGTACATGCCGACGACGGTGAACACGAGCTCGATGCCGCCCACGCAGGAGGACGCGAGGAATTCGGTGTTGCCGCCGAAGCCCATGTCCTTGAACATGACCGGGCCGTAGTAGCTGATGGCGTTCATGCCGATGGCCTGGTTGAAGATTGCGAGGAAGATGCCGATGAGCAGCGCCTTACGCAGGCCCGGCTTGAACAGGTCGGAGAACTGGGCGTTGGCCTTCTTCTCCTCGGCGATCTGGTTCTGGATCTCCTCGACGTCGTGGCGCGCCTTCTCGGTGCCGTTGATGCGCTCGAGCACCTTGAATCCCTCTTCGACCTTGCCGGCCTGCACGAGGAATCGCGGTGACTCGGGGCTGAACCACAGCGCGGCGAAGAAGATCGCGGCCGGGATCGCGCCGATACCGAGCATCCAGCGCCAGCCGATGTTCACGCCCCAGTCGTGCGAGCCGGAGGACGCGATGAAGTAGTTGATGACGTTGGTCAGGAAGATGCCGGAAATCGTCAGTAGCTGGTACGCGCTGGTCAGTGCGCCGCGGATGTTGGTCGGCGCGGATTCGGTGATGTAGGTGACGGCGAGCGCGGCGGCCAGACCGATGCCGACGCCGCCGATGATGCGGGCGAGGATCAGCGTGGCCGGGCTGAACGTGAACGCGGACCACAGCGCGGCGACGAAGAAGAACGCGGCGCCGAACATGAGCAGCTTGCGGCGGCCGTAGCGGTCGGACAGGAAGCCGGAGAAGCCGGCTCCGATCACGCCGCCGATCATGATGGACGAGATGACCATGCCCTGCAACGCGGGGCTCAGGGAGTACTTGGTCTGCAGGAAGTCGATCGCACCGGAGATGGAGACGGTGTCGTAGCCGTACAGCAGACCGGCGAGGCCGGCGCTCAGCGCGAGGCCGACGATGTAGCGGCCGGAGCCGCGCTGGTTGCGCTCGTCGCCGCCGAGATCGACGGCGGCATCAGTGGAATTGCTCATGGCAAATACCTCATCATTATTGCTTATTGTGCCCGCGGGGATGCCGCGAGCGTCTCTCTTCCGTTGATTGTTCGGGCTATGTCGTCATTGCCGTACAACGATGTTTTTGTTAGCGCTCACAATCAATATCAGAGCGTAATAGTAATACATTTTGCGAACAACACAAATCACGCGTGTCACAAATAAGGACGCAATCGCACATACCATCACACGCAAGCGCAAGTCACCACGCGCCCCGCCGCCATCGGCACAGAGTCCGAGCACCGTACGACCACCGCCGATCACCACCGCCGATCGCAACAGTCATCGGCGATCATCGCACGGCCGGCCACACCTCGTCCCGGAGCCCTCCGTCATTCCGCCTTATCCACGCACCCATTTTGTATCCACATACAAACCGCGCCGAGCAAATTCGTGACGCCGCACAACGCACCGCAACCTACGCCGCCGTAAGTTATATGACGGAACCAAAGAAAACGTCAACATATCGTCAATATCAACCTACTACTTTGTCGGACTTAATGTGATGGCTTTGACGCTCCCCCAGTCGGCTTCGCCGACAGCCCCTCAGCCGAGGGGGCCGAGAATAAAAACGCGTCAATTTAAGTCCGACAAAGTACTACGTAGCCGGCAGCCGCCGGCAACCGCACACGCAATCATCAAGCGACCAACCGTCGCGGAAACGGACCACGGCACATCATGCGCACCGAATACACCACCCCCGGCTCGATCGTCGTACGCGACGACGAAACCCTGTACTCACTGCTCACCGACCGCATCGCGCGCACCGGCGAAGACACGATCATCGCCTCGCGCAAGCTCGGTCCGGGCCGCTGGGACGACATCACCACCGGCGAATTCCACAAGCTCGTCCTCGCCGCCGCCAAGGGCCTCATCGCGTTCGGCATCGGCAAGGGCGACGCGGTCACCCTGTTCTCCGCCACCCGCTACGAGTGGGGAGTGCTCGACTTCGCACTCGCCGCGATCGGCGCGGTGAACGTGCCGATCTACGACACCGACTCCGCCGCGCAGGCCGAACGCATCCTCAACGATTCCGCCGTCAAGCTCGCCATCGCCGACGACCGCGAGCGCTTCGACCGTCTCGACTCGGTCAAGGACCACTGCCCGGCCTTGAAGCAGATTTTGATGATGGACGGCAACGCGCTCGGCGCATTGCAGGGCTTCGGCGTCACCGTCTCCGATGAGGAGCTGGACGAACGCATCGCCTCGGTGCGCGCCGACGACCTCGCGACGATCGTCTACACGTCCGGTTCGACCGGCGCCCCGAAGGGCGCGGAACTCACGCACCGCAACTTCCTGTCGATCGTGCGCGCGGGCTACGAATGCCTGTCCAAGGTGATCTGCGACAACCATCCGCGCCTGCTGCTGTTCCTGCCACTCGCGCACTGCTTCGCACGCTACATCCAGTACTGCTCGATCGGCTCCGACGACGGCGTGGTCGGCTACCTGCCGGACACGCGTTCGCTGCTGCCCGATCTGCGTTCGTTCCAGCCGACGTATCTGCTCGGCGTGCCGCGCGTGTTCGAGAAGGTGTACAACGCGGCCTCGCAGAAGGCCGGCATGGGCTTCAAGGGTCGCCTGTTCGCGAAGGCCGTGGCCGCGGCGCGTGCATGGTCGCGCGACGAGCAGGCCGGCGTGCCACATTCGGCGAAGGCGATCGCCGAGCGGGCGACGTACGAGGCGCTTGTCTACCGTACGATCCGCGGCGCGCTCGGCCCTCGCATTCGCTACGTGGCGTGCGGCGGCGCCCCGCTCGACCCCGATCTCGCGCACTTCTACAACGGCATCGGTCTGCCGATGATCCAGGGCTACGGCATGACCGAAACGGCCGCCCCGTTCACCGTGACGCGCGTGTCCGACAACGTGATCGGCACGGTCGGCCAGCCCGCGCCCGGTTCGTCGGTGCGCATCGCGGACGACGGCGAGCTGCAGGTGCGCGGCGAGAACGTGTTCCGCGGCTACCACAACCTGCCGGAGAAGACCGCGGAGACGTTCACCGAGGACGGCTGGCTGCGTACGGGCGACTTGGCGTCGATCGACGACGAGGGCCGCGTGACGATCACCGGACGCAAGAAGGACATTATTATTACCGCCGGCGGCAAGAACGTGTCGCCGATCCCGATGGAGCAGGAGATCGTCAAGTGCCCGATCGTCGAGCATGCGGTGGTGGTGGGCGACCAGCGGCCGTTCATCGGCGCGCTCGTGACGCTCGACCCGGACGGGCTGGCCGCGTGGCTGCCGGCGCACGGGTTCGCGGCCGATCTGCCGATCGCGGACGCGGCCCAGCTGCCGGACGTGCACGACGAGATCCAGCGCTATGTGGACAAGGCGAACGCGACCGTGTCGCGCGCCGAATCGGTGCGCAAGTTCGTGGTGCTCGACCAGCAGTTCACGCAGGACAACAAGTGCCTGACGCCGTCGTTGAAGGTGGTGCGCCCGGCCGTCAACCGCGTCTTCGCGGATGTGATCGACCACGAGATCTACGCCGGCAAACGCTGATTGCATGAGCGGCCAGGTGGCGCACGGTGTATGGGATCGCGCGTTGCGCGATGCCGTATTGTCGGCGGCTCCCGCCGCAAGTACCCCACCCGTCAGCTTCGCTGACACCCTCCCCTAAAAGGGGAGGGACAACCTTGCCCTCCGATAATTGACTGCCGCCGGACAGCACCCTCCCCTGAAAAAGGGGAGGGACAACTCAAGGCGAATAATCCAACGCGTCATTGCCAGCCCCCTTAAGGGAGACAACTCACAGGAAGGACGCGACAGCAGGTCTTGCCGCTCTCTCTTTCGGGAAGCGGCCGGCCTTTCCCTCCCCTCTTAGGGGAGGGTGTCAGCGAAGCTGACGGGTTGGGGTACTGCGGCGCAACGCGCCGCCAGCAACCAGCATCGCGCGAAGCGCGATCCCATTCCCAAGCCGTCTCCGCATCCCAAACCACGTCTTACAGCAGTTCGATGCGGCCGACCAGCGTCGCCGCGCCGGTGAGTTTCACGTCCTCGTCGGTCACGTCGACGCGCAGCGTGCCGCCGCGCACGGTGATCGTCCAATGGTCGATGCCGGTCTTGGCACGCAGCGTCACGGCGGTCGCGCACAGTCCGGTGCCGCACGAGAGCGTCTCCCCGCAGCCGCGCTCGTTGACGCGCATCGTCGCCTCGCCGACATCGTTCGTCTCGTCCATATCATCGATACGCACGAACTCGACGTTCTGATCGGACTCGAGCACCGGACTGACTTCCGGCTTGGTCACCAGATCAAGCTCCTCGACCGTGGGCAGCGTCGCGAACGAATCCTCGATCACCGCCACCACATGCGGGTTGCCCATGTCCACGAACGTGCCGCGCGCCGAACCAGCCGTACCGGGGATCGTCACCGTGAACGCGTCCGTCTCGCCACGCTTCCACGCGCCCATGTCCACCTGGAACACGTCCTTGCCGAATCCGGCCACCTCACCCAGCGCCGTGAGCGTCTTCACGCCGGCGCGGGTGCCGAGCCTGAACGGTGCTCCCCCGGCCGCCTCCGCATAGCCCTGCCGCTGCGCGAACAACGCGGTCGCGCGCGTGCCGTTGCCGCACATCTCGGCCAGACTGCCGTCCGCGTTGCGGTAGTCCATGAACCACTCGGCACCGCCGGCCGCAGCTTCGGCGACCTGTTCGGCGGTCAGATCGGACACGTCGGCCGGATGTGCGAGACGGATCAGACCGTCGCCGCCGATGCCGAAATGCCGGTCGCACAGGAAGCGCACCTCGTCCGGCGTGGGTTCGTATTCGCCGTTCGGATCGGCGTAGACGACGAAATCGTTGCCCGTGGCATGGGCCTTGTATACAACCTGCGGAATGCTCATGGCTTTACTC
Source organism: Bifidobacterium sp. LH_230 (assembly GCF_056357555.1). NCBI lineage: Bacteria > Bacillati > Actinomycetota > Actinomycetes > Bifidobacteriales > Bifidobacteriaceae > Bifidobacterium > Bifidobacterium sp. LH_230. The sequence goes on along the minus strand of NZ_JBKEWJ010000001.1, from coordinate 3,537 downwards.
TAGCGTGGGATGCGCGGAGTACTCTAGTGAACGTCCACATATCTTTTGCAGGAGGCAGCGGCATGGCTTCGACGGCACCGATCGGCGTATTCGATTCCGGACTGGGCGGCATTTCGGTGGCACGGCAGATCATGCACGACATGCCGCATGAGCGCGTGCTGTATTTCGGCGATTCCGCGAACGCGCCGTACGGCACGAAAACGCCGGAGCAGGTGCGCGCACTGAGCTTCGCGATTGTGGAACGATTCGTGCGGCAGGGTGTCAAGGCCGTGGTGATCGCGTGCAATACGGCGACGTCGGCGGCGGTGAACGATCTGCGCGAACGGTATGATATGCCGATCATCGGCATGGAGCCGGCGTTGAAGGTGGCGTGCGACCGCGGCGACCGCGCGGCGACAAGCGTTGCGGCGCATGGCGATTCGGCCGGTGACTCGACCGATGGCGCGACGGTGATGCACACGCCGCAGCGGGTGATCGTGGCCGCGACGCCGCTGACGTTGCGCGAGCACAAGTTCGCCGCGCTGATGGACCGGTTCAAGTCCGAGAACACGATCTTCCCCGAACCGTGCCCGGGCCTGGTGGAGATCGTCGAGCACGGGCAGCTCGGCGATCATGATCTGGTGATGCGCACGCTGCACGGCTATTTCGACCAGTATGATCTCTCCGCGATCGACTCGATGGTGCTCGGCTGCACGCATTTCGTGTTCTACCGTGATTATTTCCGCGAGCTGCTGCCGGCCTCGACTGCGATCATCGACGGCAACGAGGGCACGGTGCGGCATTTGGGTGTCGTGCTCGAATCGCTCGGCAAGCTCGCGCCGGATGATGCGGCCGGCGGTGTGGAACTCGCCAATTCCGCCCCGGGCGAGCGTATCGCGACATTGTCGCGCGAACTGCTTGGCCGCTAGACGCGTAAGCGGGGCGATTCCGCCACGGTTTCGGTGATCCGCCCCGCTACGAGTGGTGTTTGCGGGGCGGATCACCGATATTCTCCGGAACCCGCCCCACTGACGACATCGATTCCGGGGCAACTCACTGATATTCCTGCGAATCACCCCGCCAAGCGTCTCAATAGCGGGGCATGTCGCGGATGATTTCCGGACCCGACCCGTTACGGACACCGTCGACGGGGCGAGTCACGGGATTCTCTGGGAAACGCCCCGCTGGGCATAGCGGCTGCGGGGCAAATCGATGACGATCCCGGAGCCAGCCCCGCTGACGGCACCGGTTGTGGGGCAACTCACGGATATTTCCGAGGACCACCCCGCCAAATATGTCGATAGCGGGGCAAATAACGGATGACTTCGGTGATCCGCCCCGCGAACGTCACTTGTAGCGGGGCGGATCATGGCGGATATCACCGAATCGCCCCGCATATGCCGCATTTTCGTAGAAACCGCATAATTCCGAGGACCGATATGCCGGTTTGTCCCGGCTGGGTACGTAAGCTCGGACGCGATATCGGCACAGCATGAAGGGGAATTGGCATGGCTGACAACACGCAGACGCATCAGACGCGGCACAAGACGGCGCTGATCGACGTGGGCGGCGGATTCCGCGCGATCTTCGGCGCGGGCGTGATGGACCGCTGCCTTGAGGACGGCATCGCGTTCGACCACTGCTACGGGGTTTCGGCGGGCAGCGCGAACATGGTCTCGTTCATCTCCGGCCAGCACGGCCGCAACCACAAGTTCTACACGGAGTACGCGTTCCGCAAGGAGTATGCGAGCTTCGACTCGTTCGTGAAGAACCACAATTTCGCGAATCTCGACTACGTGTACGGCACGCTGAGCAACCACGACGGCGAGTATCCGGTCGATTACGCGGCGTTCGAGGCGAATCCGACCGGATTCACGGTGATCGCATGCGACGCGCGCGACGGTTCGGCCAAGTATTTCGATAAATCGGACGTGCATTACGACGATTTCGACATCATGAAGGCGTCGAGCGCGGTGCCGGTGGCATGCGAACCGTATGTGATCGACGGGGTGCCGTATTTCGACGGCGGCATCGCCGATCCGGTCCCGGTCCAGAAGGCGCTCGACGACGGCTACGACCGCGTGGTGCTGATCCTGACCCGACTGAAGGACGTGCTGCGCGAGCAGAAGAAGGACATCGCGCCGGCGCGTATCCTGCGCCACTCGTACCCGGCTGCGGCCGAGCGGCTGATGGAACGCTACAAGACGTACAACGACGAGGTGGCGTTGGCGAAGGAGTACGAGCAGGACGGCCGCGTGCTCATCCTTGCGCCCGAAAGCCTGTACGGCCTGTCGACGCTGAGCAAGTCGTTCGAGGGTCTGGAGCGCATGTACCGCGCCGGCTATGCCGCCGCCGAAGCCATCCCCGCGTTTCTCGCGAGCTGATTGACCGTCCGACTAGTACTTTATCGGGTTTAATGCGATGGGTTTGACGCTCCCTCAGTCCGCTTCGCGGACAGCTCCCTCGGCCGAGGGAGCCGAGAGTAAGCACGCGTCAGCTTAAGTCCGGTAAAGTACTAATGCTCTGTCGGATCTGAACTGGCATGTTTTTATTCTTGGTTCCCTCGGTTGAGGGAGCTGTCGGCAAAGCCGACTGAGGGAGCGTCGAATCCATCAGTCACTGCGTGACACCCCCTGACAGGGGGGGAGCCGAGAATAAAGAACACGTCAGCTTAGGTCCGGTAATATACGGCTCCGGTCAAAAACCGATAAGTGAGTTATCGCTGCTTAGCAATCGCTGCGAACTCGGAACGCGCCGCGCTCGGCTTCGACCGGAATCTCGTTCACGGCCACGTGCGCGACGCGCGCCCAATCCGGTCCGACCTTCAGCCACGAGATCATCTGCGCGATCTCGGCCGGCTCGCCCTGCGCTTCGACCTCGACCGACCCGTCAAGCCGATTGCGCACCCAGCCGCTCACACCGATCTTCCGCGCCTGTTCGACCGTGTAATACCGAAATCCCACGCCCTGCACCAGACCCGTAACCACGGCACGCACACGAATGACGTCACTGACCTCAGTCATGTCCCTCCTCACCTGCGCCGGTTGGCGAGCGGCTCGCCATGGGCGTAGCAGCGCACGTTATCGAGCGCAATCCGAACAAGAATGGCGTTTCCATTTCGCTCATTCTGTTATTCTAGAAATGTGTCAATGAGGACACCAAGTTTCTCCCCCAAATTCCGCCACGTAATGCGGATGTCCGTACTACTTAAATCTCATACTGACCAGAAAGTCTAACAATGTCTCCCCTACGTCATCTACATCTACGCAAAAAAATTATTCTGTATGTCTCATACATATGTGTCATATGTCTACTGGTTCTACAACCTATAAATCACCCAGCGGAGGCATATGAGCTAAACGGATATAAGTGGGCAAGCCCCACACAAATAATAAGCGCTTATTCGGATGTGAGCGGAAATTATTGAGGCTTCTGCTGTTTTCGTGGGTTAGTTTGTTGGTGTTGGTAGTTGGATGTTGAGTCCGCCGCATCGGAGCATGACGAGGCTGATGAGGTTGGTGACGTGGTGGAAGCCGTAGGCCATGCGGATGGTGACCT